>JADGQM010000187.1 GCA_017881795.1 Syntrophobacteraceae bacterium | reverse complement strand
ACGTCATTTTCGTCACCTTTGAGCCGGAGTATATACAGTTCCAATTAAGTCAATGTATTGAGTTCCTGGAGGAATTGGGTAAGCTACTGTCATCTTCAGCTGAACCCAGGTAAGAGGCCGCGACATTTTGATCACTACCACAGCGATTGCGCAATGAGGCTCTTTCACATGGTGACAAATGGCCATTGACCGACGGTTGAAGCAGAAAAAGAAGCGTGAAGAGAAACAAAAGTCCAAGCGGCTGCAAGCCTTGCGAGAGCTCCAGCACGAAAAGGCCGAGGATTATGCCTGGGAGGCGGGGAGTGCTTTCCGCGCCCAAGATTACAAACGGGCTCTGTTGTTTGCTCAAAAGAAGCTCAAACTGGATCCGTCAGATTCGAGGATCCGCACTCTGGCGATTCAATCCGCCGAGATCCTGGATGATAAAGAGGTGTTTTACAACCTCTTATGTCAGGCTTATGAACATGGCGAATTGACCACCATAAATAATTGTCTGATTTTCGGGCGGTTGGCTTATGCCCGGAAAGACTACCGGCTTGCCAAGGAGGTTTTCCAGCGGATGACAGCCGGCCCTCGCTCGCTGCAGGGGAGACTGACCAAGGCCACATTGAAGGAAGTGGAACAATACTTGAGGTTTTGTTTGGTGCTGGAGAGCCCCGCTTTTTCCCCACCGCTGAAGGGACCAACCACTTCGAAGGAGAAGATAGACGCCAAGCCCACGCCTCCTCCCCCAGAGACTGAGCCGACTCGACGGCAACGCGCGGACCAGCCGCATTCCGGTCAAGCCGCGAGATCCGACGCGGACGCCCTGCCGGAGCTCAAGATCGCCTTCAGGACTGATGCTGGCCCTCTCCTGGACGGTCTGAAGGCTCACCGAAAGACCGATCTGGCCGCGTTGAACCTGGCGCTAAAGGCCTACAAACTTTCGTTTCGGACCTCCTATGATCAACTCCTCTGCCTGCCAACGCTCAGCGGCGTAAAGTCTCTCTGGTATCAGGAAGAAACCGTGCGCAAAGTGATGAGAACATTCCGCGGGAGAGCGATCCTGGCCGATGAGGTGGGGCTGGGCAAAACCGTTGAGGCGGGTCTTATCCTCAAAGAATATATGCTCCGGGGCCTGGTGCGCACGGCGCTCATTCTCACCCCGAGCTCACTGGTAGGCCAGTGGCAGGAAGAACTTCAGAACAAGTTTGGGATTCCCGTTGCTTCCACCAATGACGTCCTGTTTCGGCAGGAGCCGGAGCGCTTCTGGGCAGAGCCTCTGGTGCTGGCCTCGTTGCAGACGGCGAAACTGAAACGCCACTTCGACGCGGTCGTCGCCCGCTCCTATGATATGGTGATCGTGGATGAAGCCCACCACCTGAAAAATCGGACGACGCTCAACTGGAAACTGGTCAATACCATTCAGAAAAGCTTTCTGCTCATGCTGACCGCAACACCCGTTCAGAACAACCTGGAAGAGCTCTTCAATTTGGTTACTCTGCTCCAACCCGGTCATCTCAAAACCCTGAAGGCCTTCAAAGAAGAATTCATGACCCGCGGCAATCCCACAGATCCTCGCAATCGCGAACAATTGCGGCAATTGCTGAAAGAAGTCATGGTTCGCAACACCCGGTCCGTCACCCAGTTGCGCCTGCCGCCGCGTTTTGTCACGACCGTTCGGGTCGCGCCAAGTGAGGCGGAAGATCGGTTCTATCAGGCGATCAGCGGCTTCGTCAGGGATCAGGCTGGGCGCAACGGTTCGGGAGCGTCGCGGTTTACCCTGCGACGACTCCTGGAAAGATCGGGGTCTTCTCACCTGGCCGCGTTGCGCATGCTGGAAAAGATGCTCGCCGACCCCGAAGATGGAACGCGAGACCGGATTGCGGCGCTCATCCGGTTGGGAAAGGAAATCAGGGTTGGCGGTAAAGTGCAAAGAGTAATCGAATTGCTCAAGGCGTCATCAGACCAGAAGATCCTCTTCGCCAATGCCCTTGCGACGGTGGAGCATCTTCACAGCCTGCTGACCGAGCACGGTATCCCCCACGTGGTTTTCCAGGGAGGACTTACACCCGTCCAGAAACAGGCGGTCATGGACCGTTTCCGGGACGGCTGCAAGGTGCTCCTGTCTACGGGGATGGGAGGGGAAGGGTTCAACCTGCAATTTTGCCATATGATGATCAACTACGACCTCCCGTGGAATCCGATGGAGATCGAACAACGCATCGGTCGCATTCATCGCATTGGCCAGGAAAATGAAGTCCAGGTGTTCAATTTCTGCTCGGCCGGTAGCATCGAAGATCACATCCTCGAAGTTCTCGACCGCAAGATCAACATGTTTGAACTGGTGGTGGGAGAAATCGACATGGTTCTCGGGCGACTTCAGGGAGAGGAGGAGTTCAGCGACCTGGTTTACGAAATCTGGGTGAGACATGCCGATGAGGGGGAAAGGCAGAAAGCGTTCGATGCTCTCGCGGGAAGGCTCAAACGCGCCCGCACCGGCTATGAAAAGAGCAAGGAACTGGATGAGAAGCTCTTCCAGGAGGATTTTGGGGTATGAGCCAGGGGTCGGATCCGGAATTGCTGTCCTTTGCCAGTGACCTTATCGAGCAGCGCGGCGGTCTCGTCGAATGCCTGCCGGACCGCGTCCTGGCGCTGCTTCCTCCGGTTTTGGCAGAGACCCTTGGGCTGCCGGAAGAGACCCCGCTGGGAGGGGAGGAAACCCCGTTGCTCTATGGAAGCCCGGTCCTGGACCGCCTGGTCGCTGTGGCAACGGGACAAGCTCCGGTGGTTTATGGACAGATCGGAGTCCCTTACCTGAAAAAGGCAGGCTTCGGTGAGCTCATCGGCCATGACCTCATTTTTGTCGATGGTCAGGTTCGCGTAGCGACGCGTGCGGAAGCCCGGACCACTTACCTGGTGCTGACCTGCCGCTACGTCGCCCTGAGCGATGAGCGCAAAGAAGGGCTGGTGCAGGTGGGGGTACATGAAGCCAGCGGCGCGGTTGTTGAAGGCCTGGAATCGGTTTGGACCGAGGGGCAGCCGCATTTCTTCCCGTCCGGAATGGTCCCGCCTCACTTTCCGGTGAAGCTCGAGCATGTGGTCTCCTGTGCCATGGAGTCCGCCAGGAACGGCATCGAACAGGAACTGGCGGACTTCCTTGGCAGTATGCGGCGACGCCTGCACCGTGATGTCAAGAATACGCGGGAGTATTACGAGGCCCTGAAAAAAGAAATGGAGGCCAGCCTCTCGCACCCGAATCTTACCGAAGGGCAGCGCCAGGAGAGGCTCTCCAAAATCATGGATTTGCCGGCCGAAATGGCAAGAAAGGTCGAAGACCTCAAACAGAAGTACCAGGTTGACATCACGATCACGGCCTGTGCTGGGCTACGACTGCTCGTCGCGATTGCTCAGGTCATGCTCGAGGTGCGCTTCCGGAAACTGACACGGTCCGTGCGCGTTATCTGGAACCCGCTCACCCGGCGGTTGGACCCGTTGGTCTGTGAACGCTGCCACAACACCATTCGCAAGATTCACCCCGCCGCCACAGACCAGCGCATTGAGCTCCTCTGTTTTCGCTGTGCGCAAAGGCGTTGAGGCGCCGCGGAAGCCTGGAAAAGCAACGGTTGTGGATAACGGTTAAGCAAGCATCCCTTTCACCCACGAAACCAGAGCTTCCTTATCCTTGGGATTGACCGTCGTGCCCACCACTTTCCCCTGCTTTGCCAGGAAGAGTGTGGGGACGCCTTTCACCTCGAACCTTTTGCATAAATCCCGATTCAGGTCGCAGTTGATCTGTCCGATGATGACTTCGTCTCCCATTTCCTCCGCCACCTCATCGATTACGGCCGACAGAGCGCTGCAGTGATGGCACCAGGAAGCCCAAAACTCAAAGAGCACCGGGAGCTCCGATTCCGCCAACATCCTGTCGAAGTTTACCTCGTTCAGCACAATGGGTTTAGTTGGGGTTTTGTCTTCAGTCATCTTCGAGTCCTTTTCTTCATCCAATAAACAGGAATTTAACGCCAATAGCATAAGATTATCGCCTCGTGTTTCCTGGAATGACTCTTGAGCTTCCATTGTAAAGAGTGCCTCCGCTTCTGAAAAGAGGATTTACCGCTCAGGGATGCATTGATTACTCCTGGGCTATGCAAAGGGGTTCAAGACTCACTTGCCCTGGAGCACACTCTTGATGGCCCTGGCAATTGCTTGCCAGGTTATCGGCTTTGGGATGAGCTCTTGAATCCCGAAGTCCGCGACGTCCACTTTCTCGAGAAAGTCGCTGTAACCGCTGCAAAGGATGATCGGAATATCCGTCCTGATCTTCCGGACCTCCTTTGCGAGGTCAATGCCGGTCATGTGAGGCATAGTGTAGTCGGTGACGAGCAAATCGAAGTGGTCCGGTTGGGACCGAAACACCTCCAGCGCCTCCAGGCTGCTGGTTTTGGCCCAAACGCTGTAGCCGAGGGTTTCAAGCATCGCCTGCCCCAATTCCACCAAGTCGTCTTCATCATCTACCAAAAGAATGTTACCTTTCCCAGTGGGTGTTTCATTGGATTCCGTGACGAATTCCGGAGTGGTCGAGCCGGCTTTGGGAAAATACAGATAAAAATGAGATCCTTCTCCGGGTTTGCTCTGCACCGAAATAGCTCCACCGCAGGCTTTCACAATGCCGTAAACTACCGCCAGACCCATCCCGGTCCCATCTTCCCTCGGTTTGGTCGTAAAGAACGGGTCGAAGATGCGTTGCACCGTCTCCTCATCCATGCCACAGCCCGTGTCACTCACTCTGAGGCACAGATATGCTCCTGGGCTCAGTTCAGAGTAGGACGTGCAATCGCATTCGCTGAGGTCCATCGCGGACAGTTCCACCTCCAGGGTGCCTCCTTCCTCGCGCATGGCATATGAGGCGTTGGCGCAAAGATTCATAACGACTTGGTGAATCCGCGTAGGGTCAACCAGGACCACGCTTTCATCGGAAGACGTGAAACTTTGTCGAATGGCGATAGTTGTGGGGATGGATGCGCGAAGAAACTTGAGGGCTTCCTTAATGAGCGGGGCCATTGGGACCGGCCTCAACTCTTGTTCGCCCTGCCGGCTGAAGGTGAGGATCTGTTTCACGAGATTCGTGGCTCGCGCCGCACCTTTGAGGACCTGGTGCAAGCTCGACCGCAGAGGACTGTCTTCAGGAGTCCTTCTGATGGACAGTTCAGTATAGCCCGAGATGGCGCTGAGAATGTTGTTAAAATCGTGGGCAATGCCCCCGGCCAGGGTGCCAATGGCCTCCATTTTCTGAGTTTGGCGCACTTGAGCCTCGAGGTCCTGGCGTTCCTTCTCGGCGGCCTTGCGTTCGGAGAGGTCGTGAGCGACGTGGACGCACCCGATGAGATCCCCGCCTGGGTCGAAGAGCGGCGAAACGCGCACCATAAACTCGCCGCCGAGCCGGTCCTCATAAACTTCAGAGGTGTGCTCGTTCCCATCCGCGAGCAACGGCCGGTAGGGGCAAAATGAGGGCGGCCCGTTGGTTCCATGAACAGCATGATAACACCTCAGCCCAACGCACACTTCCGGGGTCACGCCTAATTTGGCCGCCATGGCCCTGTTCACCCGGATGATCCGGTAATCGGTGTCGAGTATGGCGATCAGGTCGGGCACCGCATCGAACGTCCTTTCCCAGTCTTCTTTCGCTCGCATGGCGACTTCGGCAGCCCGTTTTCGTTCGGTGATATCGTGGATGGCGGTCACTCGAACGTCGCGGCCATGGTAGGAAAACTGTCCCCCGCGCGTCTCAACCGAAAGGATCGAGCCATCCTTGCGGACCAGGCGGTTTTCATAGGGCAGTTCGGAACCCATGTTCATATTTCGTTGAACGAGTGCCCGGTCTTCGGGATAGACGAATTCCGCCGCCGGCCGGCCAATCATCTCGTGCACCTCATAACCAAGCATCTCGGCCAATCGAACGTTGGCATCAATCAAGATCCCTCGTTCGGTGAAGGCCACCCCTTCAAAGGTTGCCTCAGACAGAGTCCGGTAGCGCCCTTCGCTTTCCCTCAGGGCTTCTTCCATCCGTCTGCGTTCGGCGATCTCTTTCTCCAGCTTACCGAGGGCGACCGCCATGTCCGCGCGGGTTGCCTCGTCCGTCGCAAGCAGTTTCTCGATTTCCTGCTCGATGGAGCGCAGCGAGGGTCGCACGACAAATTCATCGTAGGCGCAACCTTTCGCGAAGAAAGCCGTCTGGTCGGCCCAGCAGTTGGTTTCAAAGAGCTTCGAACAGTAGCCGGCCAGCTTGCCCGCTAACATGCCGCTTCCCCAGCACACCCCGAGAGCTCTCTGATAGCGACCCTCCCAATTGTCCACCACACGGAATCGGCACTCTTTGCGGTCCTCATCGAAGGACGTGAGCACCCACTCTCCCCAACCGGCCACCGCTGCGATTTTGGCGATGGCCTTGAAGCCCTCGTGGAAATCCGGGAACCTGGAGATTACTTCCCAGTCGCTCTCGACGCTCTTGCGCCCCTCGCTTTGCAGGGCCAGGGCGAAGCGCGGCGTACCGACCATGGCCTGAACACCGGACATCAGTCCAGCCAGGGTGGTATCCACCCACATCATCGCCACGGGCAGATTATCGAAGGTGCATGTGCCGCGCTCGGGGTTCCATTCCATGCTGATCCCCGAGACTTGGATCTTTTTGGGGTCCGTTCCCGTGCAGTCGGGAATCTTCATCTTGGCACCTCTCACGCATTTCGGATCGTCTCCGGAGGGAATGCCGGACGACTGGATTGGAAAACCTCATTCTCAAAAACTGGCCATAGCGGCGAACCCAAGTTCAATTGAAACATTCAGCCGACGGTGAAGGTGGTGCGTTTGGCGAAGTGCATGGATTTCTTTGAAACTCAGTGCAAACTGAAGCTGTCGTACAGCAGCATTATTCTTGGTAATGTATTAGAAATACTTAAATAAACGATCTTCGGCAGATTATCTTATCTCTGTCCGAAATTCAAGAACAAATTATCTGACGGCATTCGGCGTAGGTTCTCTCCCGGATTCAGATGGTGGCCAAACCGAGTTTCAAGGTTATTCCTTCGACCCGGTTACCTGCATTTCAACAACCTCCGGAGCATTCCGCTCAGCCAGGTATACCCCGCTCAAAATGGCCGCACCGCCAAGCGCCATCGCCCAGGATGGGGATTCGTCCAGCATAACAAACGCTGCTGCCATGGCTGAGAGCGGTTCCATATTTTGAATCGCCGCCACCCGCGCGGCCGAGATGTGTTTCAGGGCATGGCTGTTCAGGAGGTATGCCACCGCCGTGCTCAGTAACCCCACGTATAACATGGCCCCCCAACCGCCGAGGCTGAGTCGGGGAATTTCCGACCACGTCTGTGCGGCCAAAAAGAAGGGCAGGGTGAAGAGCATGCCGAAAAAGAATATGCCGCTGGTGACCAGCGCTGTAGGGCGTTTGCGCACCAGCCGTTTGCTGAGAATGATAAACATCGCCCATACCATGGATGAGAGCAGGATGAGAAAATTGCCCGACAAGGCAGGCAGTGCCTGCCCGATAAACAAGGCGGCGAAGTCACCGCCGGTGGCAACAATGATTCCCCCAAGCGACGCCAACCCCACACCGATGGCCTGCCAGAAACGCAACCGCTCATGCAACCAGACCGCCGCCAGGATCACCGTGAAGGCCGGGGCCGTGGCGGCCAGGAAAGCGGCCACGCTTGCATCGGCGGTGATCTGTCCAGTCACCTGCAGAAACTGTTGAAGGGTTATTCCTATTGCCCCAACGAGAGCCAGTTTGGGTGCATCAGCCCAGGTCAACTGCTGGAAGTCTCCACGCCGCCAGGCGAAAAGGCCCACACACAATGCACCCATCGCATAGCGGAGGACAATCAGGTTCACCGCTGAGAGCTCGCGCAAGGCAATCTTGATGAAGATAAAAGAGATGCCCCACAAGGTAATGGCGAGAATTGCTTCGCCTACCGCTATGGTTTCAGTGCGTGTCATTCTACTCGATTGGACGGTTACCCAAGGCCTCTGGCAAGCAATATCTGTCCGTGACATCCAGACCGACGTGGTTTCTGAAACTGCGTTGGTCTCCCAATCTTGGACGATTACTTATTGCCAAGCGCCCAAAATCAACGGTTCACGTTGTGCGGCCCATTGAAATTGCCCGAAAGGGCAGGGCTAAAGCCCTGTGTGGCATCCAATAGCGGGCGGGTTCTCGGACACCTCCAGGCAACAAAGCGGCCGAGGGCCACTATCTCATTCCCGTGCAGGCGCGTCAACCCCAGGATTTTTCCTGTGGTTCCGGCGAAGGTGCATCGTTTCCATTCGCCCTTTTCCAAGGATTGCTTCACGAGAACATGCGAAAAATT
>JADGQM010000186.1 GCA_017881795.1 Syntrophobacteraceae bacterium | reverse complement strand
TTCGACATGGAGAAACAGCCCCCGAAATAGAGGATGGAGATAAAGATAAAGGCCTCGGTGCTGAAACCCATCCACTCCGGATTGGCAAGAGTGACCTGAGTGGTCTTCAAGAGATCGAAGAGGCCGATGATCACCACCAGGGAAGTGTCTTTGAATGCTGAAATCAAAATGCCAACCGAAGGCGGAATGACGATTTTGAGCGCCTGGGGGAGGATGATGAGGCGCATCTTCAAATAATAGTCCAACCCCAGTGACTCGGCCGCCTCATACTGGCCCCGTGCAATACCCTGCAGACCTCCCCGTACGACCTCGGCAATGTAGGCAGCCGTGAACATGATGATTGCCACCTGCGCCCGTAGAATCTTGTTTACCGTGATTCCTTCGGGCAGAAACAGCGGAAACATGACCGATGACATGAAGAGCATGCTGATCAGCGGTACGCCCCGGATCAATTCAATGTAAACGACGCACAGGCTTTTTATGGCCGGCATCCTGGAACGGCGGCCAAGGGCCAGCACCACCCCGAGAGGATACGCGGCGGTGAGGCCAAACAGGGAGAGAAGCAGTGTGAGGCAGATGCCGCTCCATTTCGCGGTTTCAACCTCGGGCAATCCGAGGATCCCGCCATGCATCAGCACGCCCATGACCACAACGCCGACCAGCCAGATGTAGCCCAGCCGCCGGTTCCAGTGGCGCCGATCGCGGCTGTAGTAAAACAGGCCGATCAGGATGCCGATACTGACTACCGGACGCCATTGTTCTTCCCAAGGATAGAAACCAAAGAGAATGAAGCGCAGGTTTTTGGTCACCACCGACCAGCAGGCGCCATCAACCGCCTTGCACTGCTGGCCTGACGAATTCCACAGGCAGTCGACGAACGCCCACTTAACGAAGGGCGGCACAATCTTGCAAAGGAAAAGTAAGATAAGGAGCGTAAGAATAGAATTGGCAGGACTGTTGAAAAGGTTGGCCCTTATCCACCCGATAACGCCAACCTGGGTCACAGGCGGTTTGATTTCTTCGGTGTTCACCGGTTGCACCAATACTTCCACGGGGCCTACCTTTCCACCAATGCCTTCCTTTTATTGTACCAGTTCATGAACGCCGACGTAACGAGGCTGAAAAAGAGGTACACCACCATGATGATGGCGACACCCTCGATTGCCTGTCCGGTCTGGTTGATGGTTGTGTTCGCCACCGATACCAGGTCGGGATAGCCAATGGCGACAGCAAGAGAGCTGTTCTTCGTCAGGTTGAGCATCTGGCTGGTCAGAGGGGGAATGATCACCCTCAGGGCCTGAGGGAGGATGATCAGGGTCAGCACATGACCTGGCTTGAGGCCAACGCTCATTGCAGCTTCCGTCTGGCCGTGGGAGATAGCCTGAATGCCGGCCCGTACCACCTCTGCCACAAAGGCTGAGGTGTACAATACCAATCCCAGGAGAAGTGCGGCAAATTCGGGGGTGACCAGCATGCCCCCCTCGAAGTTAAACCCCATCAGATGAGGGCTGTCCAGCGCGGTGGGAACGCCGGAAACGGCCCAGGCAATGAGGGGCAGGGCGATGACCATTCCCGCTGACGCCGACCAGGCGGGAAAGGTCTGACCGGTCTTCTCCTGACGCATTCGCGACCAGCGGCTCAGGAAATAGCTGGCGACGCAGGCAATGACCAGCGCAATTCCCATGCGGGCGTATGCAGGATGGGGAACAGGGATGGGAAAATAGAATCCCCGGTTGTTCAGAAAGACGCCTGCCAGCGGGTTCATGGACTGACGCGGCAAGGGCAGGCTGTCATGAAAAACGGAGTACCAAAAAAAGAGCTGCAGGAGGACCGGAATGTTCTGTAGCACTTCGATATAGCCAGCAGCGAGTCGCGAGAGGAGCCAATTACTCGAAAGGCGCGCCACCCCGACAATCGTCCCCAGGATAATCGTCAGAATGATCCCGATTACGGCAACTTCCAGGGTATTCAAAATCCCGACCAAAAGGGCTCGGGCATAAGTATTGGTGGCCGAAAAGGAGATCATCGACTCACCAATCTCGAACCCGGCCTCACGGCCGATGAAGCTGAAACCGGTGGCGATGTGCTGTCTTTGCAGATTGGCCTGGGTGACGGCGAAAAGGTAATAGCCCAGCGTGAGCACCACGCCTAAGGCTACAGCTTGATAGACGATCGCCCGCTTGGAAGGATCATGCCAGAATGGGATGCTTTGGGATTCTACGCGTTCTGCCAATGCCGTCTGACCCTCTGACACCTTCTCGCTCTTTCGTCGTGTGGATGATTTTCATTGGGATAAAGGATCAACCGGGGCGCAGCCCAAACAATCCAGGCGCGCCCCCTGGTGGGATGAGTGGGCGAAGGTCGGAAGGAGCACTCCCTTCACTGGTATCCCTGTTCCGGCATCCGCCTTCCGATTGTTGCCGTGTGCTTTATTGGAACGGCGGTGAGTACATCAACCCCCCGTCCTTCCATTGCGCATTGAGACCACGTTTGATGCCCAGCTTGGTCTTTTCGCCCACGTTTCGCTCGAAAACCTCCCCGTAGTTACCGACTTTCTTGACGATGTTGTACGCCCATTTTTCATCCAGTCCCAAAGCTTTGCCGTTGCCCGGCGTTACCCCTAAAAAGCGCTGTATCTTGGGATCTTTGCTGGTGAGCATCTCATCGACGTTCTTGGAAGTAATCCCCATATCCTCAGCGGCAATCATGGCCAGTACGGTATAATCGACAATGTCACGCCACTGGTCGTCACCATGACGCACAACCGGGGCTAAGGGTTCTTTGGAGATAATTTCCGGCAGGATGATGTAGTCATCAGGATTGGGAGCCACACCCCGAATGCCGGCCAACTGAGAGGCATCCGAAGTGAGAACGTCACAGCGGCCGGCAAAGAAGGCCTTGTTGAGCTCAAGGTTCTGCTCGATAACCACGGGTTTCATCGTCAAATTGTTCGACCGAAAGTAGTCCGCTGCATTTTGTTCCGTAGTCGTACCCGGGAGTACACATACCGTGGCGCCGTTTAACTCTTTTGCGCTCTTGACACCCAATTTCTTCGGAACCAGGAAACCCTGGCCGTCATAGTAATTGACCTGACCAAAGTTCAAACCCAGATCCGTGTCCCGGGTCAGGGTGCGGGTGGCGTTCCGGCAGAGGACATCAACTTCCTTGGACTGGACAGCAGTGAACCGGGTTTGGGTGGTCAGCGTGACATATTTGATCTTCTCTGGGTCGCCAAAGATAGCAGCAGCGATCGCCCGGCCTGTGTCCACATCCAGCCCACCCCAGACGCCTTTTTCATCCGGCATGCCAAAACCGAAGAGACCGCCGTTAACCCCTACGGTGAGATACCCCCGGGCTTTCACGGCATCCAAGGTTTCCCCGCCCATAGCCACGACCGGGGCCAACAGTAAAACCGCTGCCAATGATACGAGAATGCTTGCCTTGATGAGTCTCATTGTCCCTTCCTCCTAAACTCTCAGGTCATAATGCCAAGGTCGGCTGGAGGACCTCCCTCCCGTCCCGACTTACTTCCCTTCTGAGCTCACGCTAGGGCCCCCACGCGGCAGGCACCTCGCGACTAAAATGTTATCCAGGCAAAGGCTCAATTTGCCAGCTCTGAATACGGCGGGGCATGGTAAATTGAGCTGACTCAACCTCAAGCGTCCTCTTGTTTGACCTAGGGCGCGAAAAATGAGTGAAGAAGAATTTGCAGGTAAACAGCTATTTAACGTTTACAGCGAATGAGGACACCATGCCTCTATAGCAATTTACGGTGATATCTGTCAAGAATCCTGCTTGCCTGGCTGCCGTTAAGTACAGCTCCGCACAATAAAGTGACCAGAATCCTGAAGCGTCATTCCGGTGACAACCGGAATCCAGAAAAACTGCATGGATACCGGCTTCCGCCGGTATGACAAGCTGAATTCGGACACACATTTCTGCTGTGCTGGGCTAAGGAATCTCTTTGGCAATTGCCGAGGGGCGCCTCCCAAAGCGGTCGGCCTCGGCCTCGTGCTAAAGATGTCCATATTTCTCCAGAGCCTTGAGAAGCGGAAAACCACCGGCAATTTCCTGGCGGGCATTTGCCTCCTTGTTGCTCATTGTCAGCACCTGCTCCAACACGCGGTCGAGATTATCCCGGGGCACCACAACAATGCCATCCTCATCAGCTACGATAATGTCACCGGGCTTGATAGTCACCCAATCTTCCAGAGCCCCGCGAACGCGAATGGGGCCCTGCCGTGACGTCACATGCCATCGACCGATGGCCTGGGCAGGAGTGCGGTATCGAGCCATCACGGGCAGTCCAAGGTTTTTGATGAAAGCGGTATCTCGCACTCCTCCATCGACGACCACCCCCCCTACCCCTCTCGCCTTCATTGCCGTTGCCAGGAGGTCTCCAAAGCAGCATACCCCGCGAATATCGGTGCCCGCCCAAACTGCCACTACGCCCGCGGGCATCAGGTCGATGGCTTCGAGCTTTGCCCGGTCCCCACCACCGGACCAGCGAAAGGATTCTCCGGTTATGGTGTAGGCGGGCCCGACAAAACGGCAAGCTCCGTCACCGATGGCGGCGATGCGATTATCCACCACCAGAGGGACTTGATTTAAGGCGTCAAAGACGTCAGCAATCACCGCGGTTCCCGCGTCTAGCAATGGATTAAGTTCCGGTGTCATTTAACGATTCCTCCTGTGCTGAGCTCAAGGGTCTATAGCAAAATAAGTTGCTCTCCTTTTGACCTTACTTCAAACCACGAAGGACACGAAGAGCACGAAGAAATCGCTTTGTGCTCTTCGTTTTCTTCGTGTACTTCGTGGTAAAAGAAGAAGTCTATTTTCTGACGCATCCTTACTCGCGACTCAGTTTCTTTTCCAGCCGGCGAGTGAGGTAAGAAAGGGGGTAGGTCAGCAGGAGGTACAGCCCCGCCAACGGCAGATATGCTTCAAACGTCTTATAGGTAGTCGCATTGATCATTTCCGAGGCTTTGGTCAGTTCTCTTACGGAAATGACCGAAAGCAGTGACGAGTCCTTGATCAATGAGACGAATTGTCCGGTAACGGGAGGAATGATGCGCTTCAAGGCCTGTGGGAAAACGATGTAGCGCATGGTCTGCCAATCGTCGAGGCCGGTAGATTGAGCGGCTTCCACTTGTCCTTTGTCAATCGATTGGATGCCCGCCCTGACCATCTCCGAAATATAAGCGCCCGAAAAGAACGCCAGCGTAACCATGCCAATGATCACCGCATTGTCGAAATGAATTGCCGCAGCGACACAAAAATAAAAGACGTAAATCTGGACAAGCAATGGTGTTCCCCTGAAAAATTCGACATAAAGAGTGGCAAGTTCCCGAGCGATGACGTTCTTGGAAATCCTGGCGAGGCCGCCAATCACCCCGAGGCAGAAACCAAGACAAATGGCCCCAACCGAAACTGCTACCGTGTAATAAAACCCCATAAAAAATAGTCTGCGATATTCCCAAGGCACGCGCCAGTTCCAGGAGTAATCGATCCTCGCAAAGAGGAAATAAAGGCTCGCAATGAGCCCGATCCAGAGCAAACATCGGACAACGAGGTGGTAGCGCATTTGCCCATCGCAGAAGAAGGGTGTGAAAATACTTCTCTTAAAGCCCCTGCTGACGACCATCGGACTTGATCGCTTTCGGAAAGAGCCCAAGGGTGCTACAAAGATAAACGTATACGTTATTTCAAAGCGCGATTCAAAGAGAATTGAGACATATTGTTCCAGTTCCTGATCTTCCACCGATGAGGGTGTTCATCATCTTAACAAACCACAGGATAATGGGGGGTGCGCTGTGAAAAAGGACCTGATTGAGCGAACAAAGAAGACGGCAGAGCTCTATTTTGAAGGGGTAGCAGACGAGAGGCCCTTTGATCTTTGGAGAGCTTTCGACCCGGAACTTGCCAAAGATCTGTCTCTTTTTATCACAGGACAGATGTATGCCAGGGAAAAAATACCCCATACCACCCGTCAACTCGTCGCCGTAGCCTGCCTTACGGTGCTCAGCAAACCCGAAGAACTGAAACTTCACATCCATGCAGCCCTGAACGTGGGATGTAGACCCGAGGAGATCGCGGAAGTCATCTTTCAGTCTGCCATTTACGGAGGAGTACCCGCAACCAATGTGGCACTGAAGACCTTGAGACACGTGCTGCAGGAAAAGGGCCTGTGGCCGGAGAGATGATTCCGAACTTTAGAGGGAATGCGCCCCCGGATGCGCTTAGCACCACACGGCAGAATAAAGTGTCCACTATCCCCGGTCGTCATTCCCGCATTGCTCCTAGCGAGAATCCAGCAAAAGAGCCTGGATGCCCGCCTTCGCGGGCATGACGACGGGAATTCGGACACCCATTTGGGCGGCGCTGTGCTTAGTACTACAACGAGGTTTCCGCAGGGGGCCTCAATTTGTGGGGCAGGCTTTCCAGCCTGCCTTTTGCCCAGCTCGGCATGGCAGGCTGGAAAGCCTGCCCCACACGGCTTGGACCTTCATCGAAGTACCGTTGTAGTATTAGGCGCCTGGCAACAAATAGTCGTCCAAAATTAGCGAGACCGACGCGGTTTCAAAAACCGCGTCGGTCTGGATGTCATGGACAAAACTTCAGCAAAAGGATTGGAGCCCGATGTTTTCAATTAGCGTTCTTCGTGTCTATACCCAGCAGAACGTTTCTTCTGTTTCTTCCTCCCAGCCATCCCACAGGTAAGCTTCTTCAAGCCCCCGGGCAATCACGCGAAAGGCATAACGCACCTTTTCCTCGTAGAATTGGCAGTAAGGACTGGGGGCGTCCATCGTTCCTGAGACGGCATTGATTTCTGCCGGGCACGGCGCCCCGCAAAAATGTCGAATAGCACAACCGCGACAGGGAACGATGGCTTCAACTTTCCGTTCCGTGACTCTTTGAAACGGACTGCTCTTGAGAATAGCCGGCAGGTCCTCGCGGTACAGATTACCCCCCCTGAATTCCTCTAGGCCGATAAACTCACTGCACGGAAAAACATCTCCCTGAGCTGATACGGCAAAGAAACACCGCCCTCCACCGCATGGCGAGATGTCGCACATCAGCCGCCTTCCCGTTGGTCCTACAATGCCAGCCAGGATGTTGGCGAAGTTGGCAACCACCAACTTCTGCCCGGTTGCGGCATACAACTCGTAGGCGCGGTCCAGGGCGCGGCAGAAATAGTCTGAAAGCACATCATTTGCGGGCTTCAATTGCAGTCCGCCCGCTTGGGTGCACCGAACAGGATTGAACATCACTGTCCTTACCCCGCGCTCATGGTAGAAATCCACCATGGCAGGAAGGGTGTGCACGTTCTTCTGGGTCACCGTAGTGATCACATTAAAAGCCGAATAGGAAGCCAATTTGTCGATAACCCTCACCACCTGGTCGAAGGCTCCGGCTCCATGCCAGTTCTTGCGCGTCAGGTTAGCAGCCTCAGCGGTTGGAGCGTCAAGGGAGATCCCAATGCCCACCTCATGATCCTTGAGGAAAGCTATAGCCTCATCATCCAAAAGGGTGGCATTGGTCTGAATCCCAAAGATGAAATCATTTTGGAAACGCTCGATCCCGGCAAAGACTGCCTCCCTGGCCAAAAGGGGCTCACTGCCATGAAAAATCAGTTGCGGCTTGAATCCTCCCGATAACGTCTCGCGAAAATAGTCTCGCAGATGGGTCAGCGCATCACCGAGCTCTTCCGCCGTCATTGTTTTCCCATCGCGGCGCATTGCTTCAGGCAGGTAACAATAGCTGCAGTTGAAGTTACACCGTTCAGTGGGATTGAAGTAGACGGCGGAAGGCTTGAGCCCGTAACGCAGGTTTTCCATCTCTTGTCGGAAGGACTCCTGGCGTTCCTGAAAATCACGAATCAGCACACCCGAAAGGGCCGCTTCAAGAGCATCGGAGCGAACCAGAGCCCAAAAAGCGTGGTCAGGCTCGACGACGGCTACCTGGTCCTCCAGACCAATCTCGAGTACGGCGAAGGATGGCCCGTAGCCCGTATTTGCATAAAGGGATGTCGGATAAAGATCTCGTGCAGTGTCCATGAATGTTACCTATTTCCCCTTGGCCGTTTTGGGAGTTACCAGGATGTAGTGCGACAGCCCCGTCCCCTTGTTGGAGTGGCGGCAGCGGCGACGATAAGAAATGATACGGTCTTTTTCTTTCATGATGGTCTCCTTTGATTTGATTGAGGGCTCCCCATAAAAAAACCCGGATAAGCCGCGCTCGGCGCGCAGCTCGTCCGGGTTCCTTTTGCCATCGGAATCCCGTCACAGGTTCTCCAGCAGGTCTTCTGGCTCTCGGATCATCTGGAGATCGGCGGCCTTCCCCTTGAGGTGAACGTCAAAAGTGGCTGGGCTTTCGCCTCTTGCT
>JADGQM010000185.1 GCA_017881795.1 Syntrophobacteraceae bacterium | reverse complement strand
CTGGTGGGGATGGCGAGCCTTTGCGCGGTATGGTTCTCAGGGGGGCGCACGGCGGCGGGTGAGATCACCTTCGAGGCGACTGCCGGTCATGGTGGCAGCCGCTCACACGGGATCTCCATCCTGCCCACCTTTGGCAACCTCGCCAAGGTACTGGCCCTGGATGTCCTGCTGCAAAGAAGACTTTTCCGGCAGTCGAAGACCCGCTGGGCTATCCACGGCCTGATTTTCTTTCCGTTTCTCTTTCGCTTCCTGTGGGGCCTGACCGCCCTCCTAACGTCGTTGTGGACGCCGGAATCCGCTCTGCCCTGGAGGCTGCTCGATCAGAACGATCCGGTCGGCGCCTTCCTGTTCGATGTGAGCGGGCTGCTGATCCTGGTGGGGATTGTCCTGGTGATAGGCCGAAGAGTGAAGGAACCATCATCCACCACTGCTGGTCTGCCGAAGCCCGACTGGCCAGCCCTGGGGTTGCTTGGCGGGATTGTGATCGTCGGCTTCCTCCTCGAAGGCATGCGCATTGCCATGACCGGTACGCCGGCGGGTTCGCCGTACGCTTTTCTCGGCTTTACCCTGAGCCGGGGATTCGCGGATATGCCATCACTGCCGAATGTCTATGGCTACATCTGGTATCTGCACGCCATCATGACCGGCGCCCTGGTGGCTTATCTGCCTTTCAGCAACCTGCTCCACATCATCATGGCGCCTCTGGTGATGGCCATGAATGCCGTGTCGAGAAGTGAAGAACATCTGGTGGAGGGTGCAGGAGACGGGACTTGAACCGTTGGGCTGAGTGGCAACCAAACCTAACAAACAGGACGCAGGAAAACAAAGGTCTTCAAGCTCAGCCAGTATAATTCTGTAAACGAGGAGGAAAGCATGTCCAAGGTGAGTATGAGCACCATCGTCAACGGTCCGGCCGATGAGGTTTGGAAGCTGCTCCGTGACTTTAACGGGCTTCCAAGGTTCATCGCGGCAATCGTCCAGAGCACCACGGAAGGGTCCGGGGTGGGGGCGGTAAGAACGTTGACCCTCGAGGGGGGTGGTCCGCCCATTCTCGAAAAGCTCGAGAGCCTGGACGAGAAGGCACGGACGTTGTGCTATTCCATCGTTACCTCCCCGCTGCCGGTGCAAGGCTATTTCGCGACGGTGGAGCTGAAGGAGCTCGGGTCCGGCAAGTGCGAGCTCCACTGGGGTTCCACATTCGAACCGAAGGGGGTGCCGGAAGCCGAAGCGGTAAAAGCCATAGAAGGAGTGTATGCGGGCGCTTTCGAAGGGTTGAAGAGGATCTTTCCCGGGTAGCCCGCCGTGTTGGGATGGTCTGAAAACCTGAAAACCATCCACGCGGGACACGAAGCCCTCGAAGAAGACGAAATGATCTCTTCGTGTGACTTCGCGGAGAAGAACAGGGTCAGAATGAGTGCAACCTATACTGGGACGACCGCTTCCTGTCGAGGCGCAGAACAAGAGGGGAGGAATTTATGGAGATCCAGGGATATAACATGCCCGATGAGCTTTACTATGAGGAACATCACTATTGGATCCGGGTGGAAGGCGACCTGCTGGTCATGGGCATGGACGATTTTGCCCAGCAGCTCGCGGGGCAGATTGTGTACGTGCAGCTCCCCTTCGAGGGGAAAGGCCTCCAGTTCGGTAAGAAATTCGCCAAGGTGGAATCCGGGAAGTGGCTCGGCACCATTTATGCCCCCGTGGATGGGGAGATCGTCGAAGCGAATCAGGGGATCGAGGTGAACCCGGCCCTGATCAACCAGGATTGCTACGGTGCGGGCTGGATGTTCAAGATCCGCCCCAAAGATATGGGGCAGATCCAAAGGCTGCTGCACGGTCAAGCGGCCGTCGAACCCTGGCTGCTGGCCGACATCAAGAAGTACAAGCAGGAATAGCATGAGTCGTCGAGACTACAGTATCAGGCAGATAATGGAGATGGAGGCCTGCACCCAGTGCCGGCTGTGTGCGGACGTGTGCCCGGCGGTTGCCGCCAGCCGGGACGGGATGCTATCCGCGCTCACCCGCATTAAAGGTCTGAAGAAGGTTCTCCGGAGCCGCACAGGGATCTGGCAGCGGCTTTTCGGGAGGAAAGCTCCCACCGCAGAAGAATGGCAACAGTTCAGCAGCGAGGTTTTTCGGTGCACGCTGTGCGCCAACTGCCAGGAAGTCTGTCCCGTCGGCATCGGTCTGAAGGACCTCTGGCTGGCACTCCGTCGGGATCTGGTGCGCACTGGCCACTATCCCAAGAAAATCGAGCTGATTCGGGAAAACCTGGCAGAAAGCCGGAACGTCTTTGCCGAAGCCAATGACGAACGGGCCGACTGGGTGGGCGACATGCGCGGCGCGCCGGAACACGGCTACCTGAAGGAGCGCGCCGAGGTGGTCTATTTCACGGGTTGTGTGGCCGCCTACTTTCCTGTGGCTCAGAAGATTCCCATGGCCTTTGCGGAGATCCTGGATGCCAGTGGTGTGGATTTTACGCTGCTGGGGGAGGATGAGTGGTGTTGCGGTTTTCCCCTGCTGGGAGCCGGGATCGAGGGCATGCTCGAAACCTTCGTCACCCATAACCTCGAGGCCGTGCGGCGCAGGGGGGCCCACAGCGTGGTCTTTTCCTGTCCTTCCTGTTATCAGATTTGGCGCGAACACTATCCCCACGAATTCAAGATCTCCCACGCCTCCCAATTCCTCAGCCACCTGGTCAGAGAGGGGCGGGTTCCCCTAAAGGAGCTTCCCCTGACCGTCACCTATCACGATCCGTGTGATCTGGGGCGGGGCGCGAGGGTCTTCGATGAACCCAGAGAACTGATCCGGGCGATTCCGGGGGTAACCCTCGTGGAGCTTCCTCACCACCGGGAAAATTGCCAGTGCTGCGGGGGGGGCGGCAACCTGGAGATGATCGATGCGGAGCTCTCCGCGGCCGTCGCCGCCCGCAAGATGGAAGAAGTGGTGAGCACCGGTGCTCAGGCTGTGGTGACCACGTGCCAGCAGTGTGTGCGGACTATGACAACTTACGCCAAGAGGAACAAAGTGCCCGTCGAGGTTATGGATCTCACGCAGCTCGTGCAAAAGGCGCTCAAACGATAGCGAGAGCATGTAGAGGGATCCCCGTCATTCCAGCAGCTCATGGTGCTGGGGCGGCGAATATCTTACTCCTTATATTCCCCACCCCATTTTTTCTTCGACCTATAATTGCAGCAAACGGAGGAGATTTGCTTGCAAAATTAGCCCCATGGAGAAAGGAATCAACAGACAGAATGAAGAGAGGAATCAACAGACAGAAAGGAGAAAGCATGGGTAAATTGGATGGAAAAGCTGTAATCGTAACAGGATCGGGGCGTGGGATTGGCAGGGGAATCGCTCTGAGACTGGCCCAGGACGGCGCTAACGTCGCAGTATGCGACGTTATCATTGAAAACGCCCAGAAGGTATCCGGTGAGATTAAAGCCCTGGGCCCCAAGACATTCGCAATGAAGGTCGATGTAACCAAGAAAGAGGATGTTGATGCGTTGGTAGCAAAAACCGTCGCGGAATTCGGGAGACTCGACGTCATGGTGGCAAACGCTGGGATCGGCGTCGTCAAAACGTCCCTCGACCATACCGAGGAAGACTGGGATAAGACTTTGGCGGTAAACGTAAAGGGCGTATTCTTCTGTGATGTCGCGGCGGCAAGACAAATGATCAAGCAAGGGCATAAGGGCTATTTGGGTAGCGGCGGCAAAATCATCAATTGCGCCAGTATCGCCGCGCACGGCGGCTGGGCTTACTTGCCTGCCTACAGCGCCTCCAAGTTCGCCGTCAGGGGATTCACCCAGGCGTTTGCCAAGGAAATGGCGCCAAACAAAATCACGGTCAACGCATACTGCCCGGGCATCGTCGGTACCGACATGTGGACGCTCATTGACGAAAAAATTGGCGAGTATACTGGTGCGAAGAAAGGCGAAACTCTCAAGGCATCCGTCGATGCTCTTATTCTCGCCAAAGAAGTCGGAACGCCGGAACAAGTTGCAGGTTATGTTTCCTACCTCGCTTCCAGCGACGCGGATTACATGACCGGCCAGTCGGTCTGTATCGACGGCGGGATTGTCCTGGTTTAGTTTTTGCCAGGAGTTGCAGGTTATGTTTCTTACCTCGCTTCCAGCGACGCGGATTACATGACCAGCCAGTCGGTCATGATCGACGGCGGTATTATATGAACTATAGACATGACGACAAAGATTTTGGCTGGCGTTGCATTTAGGGACAAAAAGCTCCCTAATTTTGTATGACATGGTTAAAAACTCTGCTCACAGGGGGTCTTTCCATGCCAAGTATCCACCTCAGCCTGGCAAACACAACGTCCAATTTATTGCAAGAACTCCTTAGCACTGTACTGGGGCAATCTGGAAGACTGGATGGCATATCGTCTGAAGTTGCATGCCGTATCCATAGGTAAACGGTTTTTGGCCCGCGTGGGGGATTGTGTCAACTTATACAGGCGCTGCCGTTGCAGCGCGCTACTACAAAACAGATCAAAGGAGAGTCAAGAATGAAAGCAGCAAAATGGTATGCAAAAAGGGACATCCGTGTTGAAAATGTTCCCGAGCCGCCCGCCCCGAAACCGGATGAGGTAAAGATCAAGGTTGCCTGGTGCGGCATCTGCGGTTCGGACCTCCATGAATACATTGCCGGCCCGATCTTCATCCCGATAGAGCCCCATCCTCTGACGGGAGCGAAGGCCCCTCTCATTCTTGGTCATGAGTTTACTGGTACCGTCGTGGAAGTTGGCAATGCCGTTACCACCGTCAAGGTGGGCGACGTGGTTGCACCCGATGCGTGCCAGCACTGCGGTGTCTGCGTTACCTGCCGGGAAGGCCGCTACAATGTCTGCGAGAAACTGGCCTTCACCGGCCTGATGGCCGACGGCGCCTTTGCCGAATACGTCAACGTGCCGGCGGAACTCTGCTATGTGCTGCCGCCCAATTTCGACCTGCAGGCAGGTTCTCTCATCGAGCCGCTCGCCACAGGCTTCAAGGCCGTCCGTCTGGCGGGCTCCCTCATGGGCCTGAACGTGGCAGTCTTTGGCGCTGGACCTATCGGGCTGGGTACGCTGATGTGCGCCAAGGCAGCAGGCGCTTCCAATGTTATGGTGATCGAGATGTCCGCTGCCCGCAAGAAGCTAGCCAAGGAATGCGGTGCCGACGTGATTCTCGATCCGAGAGAGTGCGATGCTATCGCCGAGATCAAAAAAAGGACCAAAGGCTCCGGCGCCGACGTTTCTTTCGAGTGCATCGGCAACAAGCTGACCGCTCCCCTGGCCGTCGACGCAATCCGTAACAATGGCAAGGCAATCATTGTCGGCATCTTCGAGGAGCCGAGCTCTTTCAACTTCTTCAGCCTGAGCGGCACCGACAAGGTCGTTATCGGGACCCTGGCCTATACCATCGATGATTTCCAGGGTGTTGCCAACCTGCTGGCGAGCGGCCAGCTGAGGGCAGAGCCGCTCATCACCGGCAGAATCAAGCTGGACGACATCATCAAGAAAGGTTTCGATGAGCTGATCAACAACAAGGATGCAAACATCAAGATCATCGTCAGCCCGAATTAATCGGGTGCCGTGATTGACAAAAACCGGGAAGGGAAGGCTTCCCTTCCCGGTTTTTCGGGTATTCAGTTTGGCAACTTGATGAAACCATGCGTTTTGTTGGTATGCTTCCCAGACAGTTTTGATGGCGCTCTTGCGGTTGGTCGTTATCAAAAGAATAACTATTTAATGCAGCTGGGCAACGTTGGTATAGAATTTGCCTTGCAAAAGACTTGTTTTGTTGCTGCGAGGTTGCATGCAACAAGGAAACCCCGAGCCGGCACTGCCGGATCAGGGAAACATCTCAAAACCGGAAGGGCAAAAAGGGAAATGTCTTCCAGGTTTCGTGTGACATGGACGAGCTACAATGTCATTTGAAGCACGAGGACCGGATACATCGACTCTCTAGTCCCTTAGTTGTGTTCATGGACGGCTTCACGAAGAAATAGGAGGCCGGCTCGTGAGAGGGAGGAGTTGTCATGGCCAGTTCAACTGGAGACAATATGGCAGTGAATGTAAAGCCAGTGCAGCTGCAGCTCAGTGCTGTAGTGTTCGCGATCTCCGCATTTCTGATCATCCAGATCGGCAGCTTCCTGATTTGGGAACTGTTTGTGGACCCTAAACACGGTTTTTGGAAGTTCTACCCACAACCATTTGGCGTCTATCTTTTCTGGGGTATTCTTGTACTTGTCTTTCTAGGCTTTAACTGTGGAATGTCGGGCTTCAGCAGGCTCGGGCAACCGAAATGCGGCCTGATTTCCACAATTTTAACGGTGATACTCTCTTTTGGCATCCCCGCGCTTCTGATCTACGGGTATGGCATGATGGACCCTGCGTTCAGTCCGGTCAAAAACGCGGGCCATGGAGCCGCGGGACTAATTGTCTTGATCGGCTTCTTCGGGTTCGGCGTACTACCGACAGGGATGGGTGGCTGGCCTTGGAGCGATGCTGGTCTGGAGCAGCCGTTAACGGGAATCGCACAAATTTTTGTAGGCTTTTTACTGACCACCGTCGGCTATGTCCTTCTGATCTATCCCAACCTCGCAAGCTGGACAGCACCGGACAGGGTGCTCATGTCTCTTCCCACTTCAATTGGCTGGTATTATTCCGTTATCGTAGCGTGGCTCACGACCTTCCTGATCCTTGACAACTGGCCGTGGAGCGCCTTCGGGTCACGCGCCCGAGTTGCCCTTGCCTCGTTTTTCGGCAACTTCCTCCTCGGCACACTCATCTATTACGCATTTCTAGCAATGCTCAAGAGCTTCCTGATTCCTGCTGAGGCGCTCGCCAAGATCGCGGCGGCAATCAACCTTTGGCCGGCTCAGCTTGGAGTATGGATCGCTTTTTGGTTGATCTTTTGGCCGAATGTCGCAGGCAACCCCCCCACTTCACTGGATCCGCACGTCAACAGGCTGGTCCGGTTTGTTTTCACTTGGGGCCTCGGTATCCTTAGCTTCCTTGTCTACATGCATTGGTTCGCCGTGAAGGTTCTCCATGAGGCCGAGATCGTCCCGGGCTTCGGTGGAGATCCCCTGACATGGGTAGACCTGTTGAACTACGTGATGCTAATCTACGCGGTCTACTTCGGCTTCTATCCGTTGACGAAAAAAGAATAACAAAACTCATTATTGGCCAGTGTTTCAAAAGAGGAGAAACTACAGATGAAAGCTGCAGTATGGCATGGTCGGCGCGACGTCCGGATTGATGACATCCCTGAACCAAAAACGATCTGACCCATAAGCCCCCTGAAAGGAGTATATAATGAGAAAAGGAATCATTTTCGTTGTTCTCTGTGCTTTCGGATTATTTATCCCGGCGTCTCATGCAAGGGCAGCGGGAATTACCTATATCGACTTTGACAGTTTTCTGGACACTGGTAAGTTCTCCGAAGACCACGGTGTATGAAACGTAACCATTTGATTTTGCATGCAAATGATTTTTTAACACTTTTGCGGTCGTGTTAAAGCTGAATCGTGTGAAATCAGCTGGTTACAGAGAACTTACCACTGTCCAGTTGACTAACCGTATTTCAGCTGGCGACCGGTGACGGGTCAGCCGGTGGTCGTGAACTATCCATATCATAGTCCGCCAGAGTGCCTACATCGTCAGATCGGATGAAAAGCCGATCTGACGATGTAGGCTTTTCCTTGCAACCTTACGGCGATGAAAAATCGGGAGAAATATTATGCCGGGAAAACCAAATGAAAAGCTTATTGTTGATGGATTTATAACAGTCATTGCGGGTCCCTGCGCAATAGAGAGTTGGGAACAGATAGATTCTATTGCCGCTATAGTAAAGGATTGCGGGCTAAAGTTTATCAGGGGAGGCGCGTACAAGCCCAGGACATCGCCTTATAGTTTTCAGGGTCTTGAAGAAAAGGGCCTTCAAATGATTCAGAAGGTAAGCAAAAAATATGGCTTAAAAACAGTAACAGAAGTCACAGATGCAGAGTCCCTGGAACTGGTGGCAAAATATGTGGATGTCCTGCAGATAGGGACCAGGAACATGTCTAATTTTTCCCTGCTGAAAAAAGTGGGACAGGTTGCAAATGCAATGAATAAATCCGTGATATTAAAAAGGGGATGGGCATCAACCTTAAAGGAATGGCTCTTGGCTGTGGAATATATAACTATTTCAGGAAATACTGAAGTTGTGCTCTGTGAAAGAGGTATAAGGACATTTGAGCCATCCACAAGATTTACCCTTGACTTGTCTGCAATCCCTGTAATTAAAAAGTTAAGCAAGCTTCCTATCATAGTGGATCCATCCCACGCAGTCGGCCAGAGTGATCTCGTTATTCCAATGAGCAGGGCGGCAATTGCAGTTGGTG
>JADGQM010000486.1 GCA_017881795.1 Syntrophobacteraceae bacterium | reverse complement strand
CGTGGGTCGCGCCGCCGCGTCGGACTGCCACGACTGCGGCCCCGATCTTTCCCTTGAGGGCTCCGCCGTTGGCCAGGGCGACGAAGCCAGCTCGATCGATCAGAGCCTTCAACTCCGGGGTTACATCAGTGACGTAGGTTGGGGAGCCGAGGATCACTGCATCAGCCGCGTAGATCTTTTCCAGGTAATCGTATGGCAGTCTAGACTGCCGCTTCTTCGGGGGTAAATAGTTCTCCAACCAGGGCATAAATCTCGGGAATATCCTTTCCAGGATATCGCTCCCGCCTTTTAGCCAATACCTCGCATAGTTCGTGATACACCTTTTTCGGCCATTTTCCTTGCCTCCTGAGTCACGGGTCTCCTTCACAATTCATCCCCATCAAGGACTGCACAAACACGGTTACCAATACAGCTAAAACTTCAAAATCGATCCTTGTTCGTTTGTAATTAGGGGTTCCTGAACAAATCAAAAGACAGCGTTAGTAGCAGCTTGACCATGCAAGGGCCACATCGCTTTCACATACCAAGGTACTCTTGTGTCACGGATTTTCTTCACCATTACTTTGGAAGAGATCGTGCCATTCCCTTCACTACCCTGACTTCCTTATTGGGATTTTGCCCAGACTTTGCTTCCGCTTTGGAACCGGCCAAAACGTATACCCGTTCCTGTCGGTCCCTGAGGGGCTTGAGTATCCTTTCGATATGTTCTTTCTTGTTTTCCAGGTAAACGGGTTTGACTTCTTCTCCAGCAGGGCAGACGGCCATGCAGTAGCCGCACCGGTAGCTCATCCGGAACATCAAAGACTGCCACATGAGGCCCGTCTCCCGATCATCGAACCGAGAACGGTAATCCTCCATATCCTTAGAGGTAACGATTGCTTCCACCAGATTATTAAATCCAGCGAAATTGTCTCTGTATGTGTGAGTGATGCAGGCCATAAAATCAAAAGGCTGGTCTTTGGTGATCGCGCCAGTGGGACATACCGCGGCGCATAGGTTACACTTGAAGCAGGGATTCACCTTTAGGGGATGATCATATTCATCAATCACCCCGTCCACCAGGATGCTTTCAAGTTCTATGCAACTGCCATACTGCGGATGAAGAACAAGCCGGTTTAGCCCCATATGCCCCAGACCAGCCTCCACTGCCATAATCTTGTGGCTGACGTCCCAGATCTTGCCGGGATAGCGATCCATGGCCATGGGCCATCCATGATTGACAACGACCCCACGCATGCCGAGTTGGTTTAGGCGACGCAAAATCTCCCGCGAAGCGCTTACAGTCCTGTCTCCCGTATAATGAAATTCCTCATTGGCAACGTATCGGGCTGGACTCTGCATGTTTTCGCGGTTGTGGGCAATAATAAATGAAACGATGCTGCGCGTAAGGGGATAGACGTGCAAGATTCCCTCTCGTTCCTCTTGCAGCGCATCGCGGTCCAGGTCCACAAGACCCACGTCGTTTGCCCCGGCATCCAGGCAGACTTTCTTAATCTCAGCAGCTGAATAAACTCTGTTCTCCCGACCCTTATTGCACGCTGTCATTTGTGTCTCCTTCCATCTTCTTTTCTAACTTTTCGTTCTCACTCTTCTGTTTTTCCTTTTTCTCCACCACGCAATAGATCCCTTCGCCCGCCATTGCCGGCCGAAAGCACTGGTTGTCGGAAAGGCAGGTGGCTTTTCGCAGGTCTCCGGACCTCCAGCGATTGATGAGACCGGGCTCCCGGATGAGGGGGCGACATAGTGAGACGTAGTCTGCCGAGCCTTCTCTTACCAACCGCTCGGCAACTTCAAAAGAGCGGATGCCGCCAACGAGCATCAGCGGGGCACGCACCTTTTCTTTGTACTTCACGGCTTCCTTTCCATAAAAAACTTCCTCATCCTGAGAGCTGAGCTTTCCACTCCTGATCGGATTGAGCTTTCCCGAGAAACTCAAAGTGCCGCCGCTCAGCTCAATGGCATCGATTCCGGACGAATCGAGAATGGCCGCAACCTCGATCGCTTCATTAGCATTCAAGCCACCCTCGACAAAATCTTGTGCGTTCATCTTGATTATTACCGGGTAATCCGCCCCCACTTTGCCCTTGATGCTCTCAAAAACTTCGAGGACGATCCTCACCCTGTTTTCAAGGCTTCCACCGTACTCGTCGTTCCTTTTGTTGTAAAAAGGCGACAAAAACTGGCTCAGCAAATACCCATGAGCGGCATGGATCTGCACCCCGTCAAAGCCGGCCTTTTCCGCACGGGCCGCGGCTTTGCCGAAGGCCTCAATCACATTGCGGATATCTTCCCGCGTCATTTCACGATTGAGCGGGCCGTTTGTATTAATCATAACGGATGGTCCCCAGGCCTCCTGCCTGGTAAGTTCCCTGTTGGCGTGGCATCCGGCGTGCGCAAGCTGCAAGATGATCCTTCCGCCAGCCTTGTGAACAGCAGAGGTCATCTCCGCCAAACCCGGGATAAGATCGTCATCATATACTCCCAACTGCCACGGACCCGCC
>JADGQM010000485.1 GCA_017881795.1 Syntrophobacteraceae bacterium | reverse complement strand
AAAGGTCTTGGGGCCTTCAGGCGCCGGTCGTGGCTGCGCAAAAAAGCCTGCCGCAGCCGGGATAGCCTTCCAGCAGGCTATTGAAAAACCATCAAAGGGTTTTCGTTAAGCGGTAAAATATATATCACCAGCAAGATGGATCTGCAAGACGCACGGCTTTGACAAGGACGCCAAAAATTTGCACTGGATATTCGACATAAGGTTTGCTGAAGTGCGGAGCAAGTCAGGAGATGCCACGTGGGAGTGGCAGAAAGGGGTCTGAGGCTTGCAAGAAGTCAGAGGTGTAACCATTGTGTGGGGTGTGTCGGAGGATCTCGGTTTTAAGCGGGGATCAAGAATTGGATGCAAAAGAGGTGAAGGGTGGTCTCGTGGCTGACGTGAGGTGTAGCCGTATTTAATGGGAACAGAGGTTTACTCAAGAGGGTGTGGAGAAAATTATTCGAGGAGTGCCCCATATTTGAGCAGGATGTCGGTTTTGGAGATTACCGCCGGCACTCCGGTAGGCTTGCGTACATTCGTTCCACACAGAATGAAGACCTCATAGGCATCGAAGATGGCGTAGCGGTCCTCATCGAAGATAATCAGTTTATTGCCGTTTTCCTGCCTGACCTTTTGCCGGAACTTGCGTATCCCCGTTTCCTGTCCCTTTTCGGCGAGTTTATCCTGTCGATCCATCCAGGTTTGGAACGCTGCGGTGAGGGCCATCATCACAAGAGTGAGGTAAACATGAGATCGGAAGGCATCGGCATTGTTTCGAGCAGGTCGCTGAATGAACCAAGCCTGCTTTGCCTCCCGGAACAGCCCATTTTCAATTTCACTGCGGGCGTCATAACTGTCATAGACCTTGATGGGGCTGTCCACCGGAGCATTGGTGAGGATAACGAGGGTGTCAGAGTTGGGGTTGTTCCGTTTGTAAGGATCGTCCAAGACCACAACGGCATTGATCGAATTGGCAACGAAGTCTTTGCGGTTTTCGTGACTGCCACTGCCAAACTCCCCGTAGAATCCGGCCGAAGTAAGGGAGTCGATGCCGACGACATCCCAGTGGTCCACGACCGAGGTTTTGTTCTTGCCGCTGCCAACAGAACGCGACTCATCCCTGATTTCGCGAGTACCTTTATCCGCTAGGGCGAGAGCATCGATGTAGACGTGCATGTTGGTTTTGGCTGGAATATAGAAAGTAATATGCATGGTGTCATGGAGCCACCAGAGGAAGGTTCCGTCCATGAACCCACGATCTACGGCCAGGGATACGATCCTGGCATGATCTCCCAGGTTGGTAACCGCCTGCTGCACAACCTCACGGGCAAGATCGACGTCGCTGGTCTCTATCGTGGCAAAACGCAGGGCCAGGGGAAGACGACTGGTAGGGTCCCATACTGCCCATATTTTGAAGCCAAAAACGGTTTCGAGCACCTTTCGGATACGTTTCTTGCGACGCCGCAAAGGGGGTGCTTTCTCCTTGGTGACCCTGCCACATCCCTCGCAAAGCTCGGTGGACTGGATTTCGGAGGAATCGAGGAGAGCATGAATCTTCTTGGGAAAGTAGGAATGAGCGGCCAAGATCGTCACCATCCCATTGAACAGCCGCTCCAGAGCACTGGCCGCAATGGCCTGGATGTAGGCGGCGAGGGAATCTGGACAAAAGGGACCCCGGATCGTGGAGGGTTGGGAATCATCAAGGGTTTGAGCAGAATCATTTTGGGTTTGGGGGGCAGGTGTTTTCCTCCCTCTGGCACAGGTGCCTTCACGAACCTGTCTCCCATTGAAGCCCACCAGTCGCATGAGGGGTTGAGAGTGAAGGATCACAGGATCAACATGCCAAAAGAAGGCAAGGCCGGCGACAATGCGCATCAGATAGATCAGGATCACGGCAGGAAACTTAATGTTACTGGCACGCTCAGTCCTGCCAGGATCAAGCCCCATGAAAAGGTTCATGATTCCCAATTCTTCAAGAAAGCAGAAGAATTCATCGAAAAGCCCGGCTTCTCCAAGGCCATAGACTTCAGAAATGTCCTTGCCTTCGGCAAGATCCTTTGTGATTCCAGCTTGGTCTCTGGAAGCAGTACACCAGGTCAGGCGCTCAGCAATTCTCTGGGATGCTTGGGATATCAGTTTCATGAAAGGCAACCGTTGCCCCAGCGCCGCATCGGTAGGCAGAAAAAGAGATAGAGATCGGCGCAACAGGAATATCTTACGCGCTTGAGGATTGCGACTCGGGAGGACGCTCTTTGCATCTCAATAAATGGATTTATTCTCATCTGTGCCATAGTATATGATGTCATATACTATCAACACGAGCTTGTCCCGTTATTTTTTGGAGCCAGGCAAAAAAAATGGTGGAGGTGCACAAGGGACGTCAAATTGATCGAACGGCAAGGGTATCCTTCCGTCTCATAATCCCAGCTCAGATCAGTTCGCCCTGAACCGGTTCAGGCGAAAGCGATTGAATTACCAACACATCTCCCTGACTGATCCGCCGGGCCACTATATCGAATATCCAGAGG
>JADGQM010000484.1 GCA_017881795.1 Syntrophobacteraceae bacterium | reverse complement strand
ATGTCATCGGTTTTATTATTGGATTCTTATCACAAACTTTTCCAGATCAGGCATATATCCATTATGTTGGGATTCATCCTGATTATCGTAAAAGGGGTTTAGCCAAACGTCTCTATAATCATTTCATGAGCGTTGTCCAGAAACATGGCTGCCGGATTGCCAGAAGCGTAACTTCACCTGTTAACAAAGTCTCCATTGCATTTCACCTTCGATTAGGATTTAGTATTATACCCGGTGACGCAGTAATTGATGGTATTTCTGTTGCTAAGAATTATGATGGCAATGGTGGAGACCGAGTTCTATTTGAAAAACTACTTAGTGTCCATCCGGAAACGGTAACTGGTTAAAAAATATCATAAAAGAGCGATTTGGGAGTTGGAATTTTCGGTGCAATCTGCTATGGTCCTTTCACAAGAGTTTGATATCATTGAGTACAAATCAAATCAGGGACCTCAAATGCGCCGAAAACTGAACCGCCAAACGAACCTTTTTACTGCCGCGTCCAACAATCCGATTGCCCGAGAGCTCGAACAGGTTTCCAAGATCCTTGATGCCAATCCTGGCCTTCTCGATCTCGTCTATCAGGACCTGGTCAGAGCCAAGCGCCACGACACCGGTCGGGAGGGATTGACCGCCGAACAGGTGCTGCGTTGCTGCATCCTGAAGCAATACCGCCAACTCAGCTATGAGGAGCTGGCCTTCCACCTGGATGACTCATCTGCCTTTCGCACTTTTTCCCGTCTGGAGATGGGCCAATATCCCTGCAAGTCGATCCTCCAGGAGAACATCAAATCCCTGTCGGAAGAGACGTGGGAGGCGATCCACAGCCGGATCATCGACTACGCCCAAAGCGAGAAGATCGAAACGGGGCGAAAGATCCGAATCGATTCGACCGCCATTGAGACGGACATTCATCATCCGACGGACTCGACACTGCTATGTGACGGCATCCGGGTGATTACCCGCTGGCTGTCCGCCGGCAAGCAGCTTTCTCCCCAACCCGTCTATCCTTTTTCAGACCACACCAGGGCGGCCAAGAAGCGGCTGATGGTGATTCTCAACACCCAGAAAGAGAAAGCCCAACTTGCCGCATATCGGGAGCTTCTCTGGTATGCAGGCCGGGTGATTGCTTATGCCGAAGCGGCAATTCCTGTGCTCCAGTCTTTTGAAGGGTCGGATATCCGCGATTCTCTTGCCGCCCATGCCCTGGCGCGCAATCTCGAACGGGCCGTCGGCATTCTCAGGAGAGTCGTCGACCAGACGGTCCGTCGCGTGATCAGAGGGGAGAAGGTTCCCTCATCGGAAAAGGTCGTTTCCTTTTTCGAGGAGCATACCGACATCATCGTCAAGGGGTGTCGGGATGTTCAATACGGTCACAAGGTCTTCCTGAGCGGCGGCGCATCCAATTTGATTTTGCACTGCATAATCGAGCGGGGCAACCCGGCCGACAGCGCTCGTTATCGGGATCTGCTCGAACGACACAAGGAGCAGTTCGGCAGAGCGCCGCGCCAGGTAAGCGCCGATGGAGGTTTTGCCTCTCGGAATAACCTTGCTTTTGCCAAGGGGCGTGAAGTCAAGGACGCCGTCTTTGCCAAGAAGCGGGGGCTCACGGTGATGGAGATGGCCAAGAGCGCCTGGGTCTATAAGATGCTGCGCAACTTCCGCGCCGGCATCGAGGCGGGAATCTCCACCCTGAAACGGGCCTTCGGCCTGGATCGCTGCACCTGGTCCGGATGGGGCGGCTTCAAGCAATATGTGTGGAGCAGCATCGTTTCCTACAATTTGCTGGTGCTGGCCAGACTCCGGTTGGCCAAGGCCTGAAACGATCACCTGACCGGCGGCAATGACCTTCTCCAGGGGGTAGTGCGTCTTAATTTGAGAAAGAGCAGCTCAATGAACTGAGTTTGGCCCTGTTGGGCCAAGGCTGACAGCTGTTTCTCTCGAAATCGGCTTCAGCCTTCTTTAAAAACCGGTCTTTCCGGATGGACACTACTTAGTTCGTCCTGAAAAATGCGGTCTGCGAGCCGCATAAACACTGAACAAGCTCTTTGAAAACTGAAGAAAGTTGTTGAAAAGAGGTTGACTTTGCTCCGGATATCTGATATAAGCTATTGATATGAAAACAGATATTCCAGAGAGGCAACTTCTTATGTTTGAGACCCTGTTTACGGATGTCCTCAACTCTGAGCATGAACTTCTGCGTGCTGGCCACCTGATCGATTGGGATAGCCTCCACGAAGCCTTGTCGGTTTACTACAGTCCCGTGGGCCGTCACGGCAAATCCATTCGACTGATGGTGGGTATCCACATTCTGAAGCACCGGTACAACTGTTCGGACGACCGGGCGGTGGAGATGCTCCATGAGAATGCCTACTGGCAGTGCTTCTGCGGATTCAACACCTTCCAGAGCGGTCAGCTTCTGGATTCCACCTCGATGGTCAAGTTCCGCAACCGGATCGGTACGGAGGGGATGAAGCGGATTGAGAGCGTCTTGCTTCACGCCTGGTCGGAGATGG
>JADGQM010000483.1 GCA_017881795.1 Syntrophobacteraceae bacterium | reverse complement strand
TATGCAGCCATGGAGCATGATCTCACCATTATCCCGGTGATCAACAAGATTGACCTGCCTTCGGCCGATATCGATCGCGTCAAAGAGGAGATAGAACATGATCTGGGGCTTGATTCGGACCAGGCCGTCCTGTGCTCCGCAAAGGAAGGGATAGGAATTGAGGAGGTTCTCGAAGTTATCGTAAATCAGGTTCCGGCCCCATCGGGCGATGCTGAGAAACCTCTTACCGCGCTGATTTTCGACGCTCATTATGACTCTTTTCGCGGCACCATTGTGAGCTGCCGTGTTTTTGACGGCGCCGTTCGGCCCGGAGACACCATCCGCCTCATGTCCAACGGCGCAACTCACAAGGTGGAAGAGGTGGGGGTCTTCCGCTTGCCCAGGGAGTCTCAAAAAGAACTTTCGGCGGGTTCCGTGGGGTACATGATTGCAGGAATAAAGACCGTGGCTGACATCAGAATCGGTGACACCATAACCCTGGATTCCAATCCCGTTTCCTCTTCTCTGCCCGGATTCAAGGATGTAAAGCCCGTGGTCTTTTCGTCCCTCTACCCCATTTCTTCCGATGATTATCCGTCCCTTGTGGATGCGCTCGAGAAGTACAAGCTGAATGATGCCGCGCTGGTGTATCAGAAAGACTCTTCCATAGCCCTCGGCCAGGGTTTCCGCTGCGGCTTTCTTGGGCTGCTTCACCTGGAGATCGTCCAGGAGCGGCTGGAACGTGAGTTCGATCAATCCATCATCATGACGGCGCCGAGCGTTCAGTACCGGTTCAACCTTCTCGATGGCGCCACCATCACGGTGGAAAACCCTCAATACTATCCCGACCCCATGCTTATAAAAGATTCGGCGGAACCCTTTATAAGCGCCACGATTATCATCCCTGAGCGCTACATGGGCGTGGTGATGAAATTGTGCCTGGAGCGCCGCGGGGTCAATCCAAGGATCACCTATCCGACGCCGGCCCGGGTTGAAATCAAGTTCGATATGCCTCTTGCCGAAGTCGTCTTTGACTTCTACGACCGACTGAAGACGGTCACGCAAGGATACGGCTCCTTTGACTACGAACTGATCGAATACCGGGAGAGCGACCTGGCAAAGCTGGATATCCTAGTGAACGGAGAAAAGGTTGACGCCCTGTCTCTCATTGTGCACCGTGACCGGGCGAGGGAATGGGGGGTGCAGGTCTGCGATCGTCTGAGGGAGGAAATACCGAAGCACAATTTTAAAATCGCCATTCAGGGCGCCATTGGGGGAAAGATCATCTCCAGGTCCACCATTTCGGCCTTCAGAAAAGATGTCACGGCCAAATGCTACGGCGGGGACATCAGTCGAAAGCGCAAGCTCCTTGAAAAGCAGAAGAAAGGAAAGAAAAGGATGAAAATGGTGGGCTCCGTGATGATCCCTCAGAGCGCCTTTGTTTCCGTCCTGAAGACCAGAGATGAATAACGAGGAACACCCCGGGCTCTACCTTCACATTCCATTTTGCCGCTCAAAATGCCTCTACTGCGACTTTTATTCCGTTGCTTCCTCTGCTGCAATCCCGGCATGGCTGCAAGCCGTCCAAAGGGAAGTGCTGCTGTACCGGGAAAGATTCCCTGAATTCGATTCGCTCTATCTTGGCGGCGGCACGCCTACCATCCTTGGTGAACGGGAGCTCGCCGCATTGATGGAGTGTCTCCGCAAGCATTTTACGTTTTGCCCTGAATCGGAGATGACCATCGAGGCCAATCCTGACGATCTATCCCAGGATAAGCTGAAAGCCATCGGGGATCTCGGCATAAACCGCATCAGTCTTGGCGTGCAATCGCTTGACGACGGGGACTTGAAATACCTGGGGCGACGTCACAGTGCAAAGCAGGCGCTGAAAGCGCTCGAGATGATCCGGTCCTGCGGGTTTGCCGACGTAAGCGTTGATCTCATGTACGGGCTGGAAGTTCAGAGTATCCCGGGATGGAAAAGGACCTTGAAGCAGGTCCTCGAATTCAGGCCCGAACATCTTTCCTGCTACCAGATGACCTTTGAAAAGGGCACCCCCTTATGGAAGATGAAGGCGGCCGGCCGGGTTCGAGCCATCGGCGAGAAGTTGGAAACGGCATTTTTTGTTTTCACTTCCCGCTATCTTGAGAAACACGGCTATCGTCACTATGAAATATCCAATTTTGCCCGAAGCCGGGAATTCATGTCCCGCCATAACCGAAAATACTGGAACCATGTTCCTTACCTCGGTTTGGGTCCCTCAGCCCATTCGTTCCAGGCCGGGAGCAGATGGTGGAATGTAAGGTCAACTAAGCAATACTGCCAACTCCTGGCGGAGGGAAAGCCGCCGGTTGAGGCCTCTGAGGCCCTCTCTCAAGAGCAGCTCGACCTTGAAACGCTCGCACTTGGCTTCAGGACCAGTGATGGCGTAGATCTTCATGCGCCCGAAGGCAGCTTGAGATCGGGTAGGGCCCTAGAAGAGCTGCAGAAATCGCATCTGGTAAAGGTGAACAACGGGAGAATCCAACCCACCCGCAAGGG
>JADGQM010000037.1 GCA_017881795.1 Syntrophobacteraceae bacterium | reverse complement strand
AACCTGCTGGCGGTGAATGCGTCAATTGAGGCGGCCAAGGCGGGCGAGGAAGGGAAGGGGTTTGTGGTCGTGGCGCAGGAGATCAGGAGTCTTGCCGAGCAGTCGAAACAGGCGACGGCACAGGTTAAGAACATTTTGAATGATATTCAGAAAGCGACGAGCGCTGCGGTAATGGCGACGGAGAAGGGAAGCAAGGCCGTGGAGGAGGGGGTGAAGCGCTCGGCCCAGTCCGGGGAATCGATTGTGGTCTTGGGGAGCAGCATAACCGAAGCCTCGCAGGCGGCGACGCAGATTGCGGCCTCCACGCAGCAACAGTTGGTGGGAATGGACCAGGTGGCCCTGGCGATGGAAAATATCCAGCGAGCCAGCTCCCAGAACGTCGAGAGCGCCAGGCAGTTGGAGAGTGCAGCCCATGGTCTGAATGATCTGGGCCAGAAATTGAAGATTTTGGTCGAGCGCTACAAGGTCTGAGGGGTGGGCAATGGGCAACAAGGCAGATGAGTTCCTGAAGCGCCTGCGAGTCGCGTTCAAGAGCGAGGCTCAGGAGCGGCTGACAGCGATTTTTTCCGGCCTCGTAAAGCTGGAGGAGCAACCTGCTGAGGACGAACAGGCGGTCATTCTGGAGACCATCTTCAGAGAGGCGCACAGTCTGAAGGGTGCGGCGCGAGCGGTGAACATGACCGAGGTGGAAGCGATCTGCCAGGCCGTGGAAAGCGTCTTTGCCGCGCTCAAACGAAAGGAAATGGCGCCGTCAGCGGTCCTGTTGGACACGATACAGCGGTCGATGGAGGTCATCAGAAACGTCCTTGCAGCCACTGGTGATGAGCAAACCTGCACTAATGAGCCTAGTTTTGAAAGCATTATAAGCGATCTCAACTGCCTTAGGGGCCCTGGAGCCGAACCGCGATTGGATTCACCCGCGAAACTCGCCGAGGCGGATATCCGGCTGACGCCAAAACTCAGCCTTCAACCGGAGAAGTCGGATCGTGCCGGAGGGACGGAAGTTCCATCCAGCCCGCCCCGGCAGAACCCTTCTCATAAGGCGGAGGTGACGCCATCGCCGACGCCCCTGAAGGACAAGCCGGTGCTTTTTGATACGGTGCGCATCGCAACAGCAAAACTGGATTCGCTCTTCCTTCAGGCGCAAGAAATGCTGGCTTTGAAATTAACGGCGCGGCAGCGCGCCGCCGATCTACTCGAATCATCGAGCCTTCTCGAGGTATGGAAAAAGGAATCGATCAAGAAAATTCCGGAACTGCAAGCGGTGCTTAACCATGGTCATCTGCAGGCCTTTGAGAATAGACTGAAGAAGCTTGTCAAATTGGCGGCGCAGGATCATCGGACCCTCAGCGGCATGGTCGATCATCTCCTGGAAGATATGAAAAAGGTGCTCTTGCTGCCCTTTTCCTCATTGCTGGAGACTTTTCCCATGATGGTTCGGGAGCTCTCGAGGAATCAGGGAAAAGAGGTGGAACTGGTGGTTAAGGGGGGCGAGATCGAGTTGGACCGGCGTATCCTCGAGGAAATGAAGGACCCGTTCATTCATCTCATCAGAAATGCCATCGATCATGGTATCGAAAAACCGGAGGTTCGGGAGCAAAACGGGAAGACCCGGCGGGGCGTGATCCAGGTCAACGTTTCCCAGTTGGAGGGAAACCGGGTCGAAGTAGTGATTGCCGATGACGGCGCCGGCATTGATCCGGCTCGGGTCGGAGAAGCCGCCGTTAGTCGCGGAACGCTCTCGGAAAAGGAAGCCGGCAGGCTAAGCGAGTCCGAAATGCTCGCCCTTATTTTCCAGTCAGAGGTGTCCACGAGTCAAATCATTACAAACCTTTCGGGAAGAGGCCTCGGATTGGCCATCGTTCGAGAAAGAGTGGAAAAACTCGGCGGCTCCATTTCCATCGTGAATAAACCGCAACAGGGATCGGCCTTCCGGATCCTCCTGCCGGTGACCCTGGCTACCTTTAGGGGCATTCTGGTGCGTTGCGGTGAACGGCTTTTCATCCTCCCCACGGCCAGCGTCGACAGGGTGCTCAGGATCTCGCGAAATGAGGTCGTCACGATGGAGAACAAGGAGACTATCGGACTGAACGGGCAGAGGCTGGCCCTGGTCCGCCTGGATGATGTCCTGGAGCTGAGGGGCGCGCGGGAGGAGGGGCAGAAAGCCGATTATCTCCTGGTTCTGGTGCTTGCCAGCGCTGAAAAGCGCATCGCATTTAGTGTCGATGAGGTGGTGAATGAGCAGGAGGTGCTCATAAAAAACCTGGGGAAACAGCTGTTGCGCGTCCGGAATGTTGCGGGGGCAACGGTTCTGGGAACAGGGAGCGTGGTGCTGGTCTTGAATGTTGCTGATTTGGTCAAATCCGCCGTTCACCTGACTCCCGGCGCCGCCAGGGAAACCCTTGCAGAGGGAGACGCCGAAGCCGGCAAGGGTTCGATTTTGGTGGTGGAGGATTCCATCACCTCCAGAACGCTCTTGAAGAATATTTTAGAATCAGTAGGATATACGATCAAAGTTGCGGTTGATGGGGTCGATGCTTACACCTTGCTCAAAACGGAGAAAATCGATCTCGTTGTCTCAGATGTCGAAATGCCGAGGATGAACGGTTTCGATCTTACTGCCAGAATCCGTTCCGATAAGAGACTCGCTGAGATGCCGGTGGTGCTGGTGACCGGACTGGAATCCCGGGAGGACCGAGAGCGGGGAATCGATGTCGGCGCCAATGCCTACATCGTCAAGAGCAGCTTCGACCAGAGTAATCTCCTGGAGGTCATTCGTCGGCTGATTTGATTTGTCCAGCAAAGGTGCAGACGTGATAAGAGTCCTCATTGTAGACGACTCGCTGGTTGCGCGGGAGTTTCTGCAGCACATCCTGAGCTCGGACCCGGATATCCAGGTTGTGGGCATGGCCAGGGACGGTGACGAAGCGGTCCAAATGGTCTTGAAAATAAAACCGGATGTAGTCACAATGGATATCCACATGCCGAAGATGGATGGTTACCAGGCCATCCGAAAGATCATGGAAACCCATCCCCTACCGGTCATCATCGTCAGTTCGAGCTGGGACCCTCAGGAAGTGAGCAAAACCTTTCGGGCCATGGAGGCGGGAGCTGTTGCCGCCCTCGTCAAGCCCCAGGGAATGGGCCATCCGGACCACGCCAGTGCGGCCGCGGAGCTCGTCCAGACGGTCAAGTTGATGTCTGAAGTCAAGGTGGTCAGGCGCTGGGCCCGACCGTCGCGAGGCCCCACCGCCCCGGGTCCTCAGCCACGTTTGTCAAGCAGGCCAAGACCTTCTGAAATCAGCATCATTGCCCTGGGAGCTTCAACCGGAGGCCCCCCCGTGCTCCAGGCCATACTTTCCAGACTGCCGAAAGACCTTCCCGTACCGATCGTCGTCGTTCAGCATATTGCTCAAGGATTTGTTCAGGGTTTGCTGGAATGGCTCAAGCAGACCACCGGGTTCCCCATGCACCTTGCTGCTCATGGAGAACGGCTGCTGCCGGGACATGTCTATTTTGCCCCCGATGGGCGACACATCGGCGTCGAAGCTGACGGGCGCGCCCTGCTCAGCATCGATCCCCCGGAAAACGGTCTGCGTCCTTCGGTTTCCTTCCTGTTCCGCTCCGTTGCCAGGAACTTCGGCAGCAAAGCCATCGGCGTGTTACTCACCGGAATGGGTAGAGACGGGGCTGAGGAGCTGCGCCTGATGCGGGATCGGGGCGCGGTGACTTTCGCTCAGGACCAGGCCAGCTCGGTGGTGCACGGGATGCCCGGTGAGGCGATCAAACTCGAAGCTGCGGTCCACGTGCTCCCGCCGGAAGCCATCGCCGAATCGCTACAGGATTTAGCCGGGAAATAATATGCAGACGTCCACCAATGAAGGCGTTACAACAACCTCCATGCGATGGAATAAACCATGAAGACAGGCGTCGAAATATTAATCGTTGAAGACAGCTTGACGCAGGCCCTGCAATTGCAGCATTTCCTGGAAGAGCAAGGTTATCAGGTAACCATCGCCAACGACGGTGCCGAAGCGGTTGCTTACCTTGCCGAGCATACGCCATCGCTGATCGTCAGCGACATCATCATGCCGCGGATGGATGGTTATGAGCTCTGCAGCAGGGTGCGCGGGACTGAAAAGCAGAAGGACATTCCAATCATTCTCCTCACGGCCCTCTCCGACCCTCATGATGTCATCAAAGCGCTGGAATGCGGGGCTGACAATTTTGTGACCAAACCATACAGTCAAGATTTCCTGCTCTCGCGCATCCAGAATATCCTCCTCAACCAGGAGCTCAGAAAACAGTCCGTCTCGGAGATGGGAATCGAGATTTTCTTCGGCAATCGTAAGCACTTCATTAATTCGAGTCGCATGCAAATTCTCGACCTGCTGTTTTCCACTTATGAAAATGCCGTTGAGAAGAACAAGGAACTGGAGAAGGCGTACAATGAGCTGATCGCTATGCAACGGGAGTTGGAGAAACGCAACATCGAATTGCAGAAGCTCAATGATCTGAAGAACCAGTTTCTGGGGATGGCTGCCCACGATCTGCGAACCCCTCTCGGGGCCATTTGCACCTACAGCAAGTTTTTGCTCGATGAAGCGTCGAAAGCGCTTACCCAGGAACAGATGGAGTTCCTGTTCACCATCAAATCAACCAGTGAGTTCCTGTTGGGCATGGTCAACGAGCTCCTGGATATCTCCAATATCGAGGCTGGAAAACTGGAACTGGGCCTGAAACCGACCAACCTCGTCGCCCTGATTGAGCACAACGTCTCACTGCATCGTCCGCTGGCCGAGAACAAAGAGATCCGGCTGGAGTTCCACTGTGATTCTACCATTTCAGAGATGATGATGGACCAGGTTAAGATCGGACAGGTCCTGGACAACCTGATCAGCAATGCCATCAAATTCTCGCATCCCGGGAGCGCCATTGAAATCCGCGCCACCGAGGTTGAGAGCCACGCGGTGGTTTCGGTGAGGGATGAAGGGTTGGGAATTCCCCAGGAAGAGCTCGGGAGGCTTTTCAAACCGTTTGAGAAGACCAGCGTCAAAAGCACTGCCGGCGAAAAGAGCACCGGGTTGGGACTGGCTATCGTTCGCAAAATGGTCGAAGGCCATCATGGCAACGTATGGGTGGAAAGCGAAGTCGGGAAAGGGTCGATCTTCTACTTTTCCCTTCCGATCACCACGCCGCATGTCGAGTCGGAGATACCCCCAGGCGATCCCGATCGGGCGGCGCGAGAGTCGGAAGAACCGCTGTCGCACTCCTCACCCGAGTTGGCTGCCCCTGAAGAAGACGCTGCGGCGTCCGGACGCTCCCCCAACATTCTCCTGGCAGAGGATACGCTGCTCAATCAGCATTTGGTGGTGAGGATGCTGGAAAAAGGCGGATATCAGGTCAAAGTCGTGGACAATGGGAGGGATGCCATTGCCGCCTATGACGAAGAGTCTTTCGATCTCATCCTGATGGATGTGCATATGCCTGAACTGGATGGCTTTGCAGCGACTGCGGCCATCAGGGAAAAAGAAAAAACCACGGCCGGGCACATTCCCATTGTGGCCATGACTGCGCTGGCCATGGGCGGCGACCGTGAACGGTGCTTGGAGGCGGGCATGGATGCCTATGTCACCAAACCCATCCAGGCGCCGGAGCTGTTCGGGGTAATCAAGAGACTGACGGCTTATCCAGGTCTCGGATCGTGATCCGACCTCAAAGCACTTTTGCCAGGATCAGGGCCGCCACCAATAGCGCCAACACGATGCGATAATAGGCGAAGATAACCAGTCCATGCCGATTCAGGTAGGCCACCAACCACTTGACTGAAAGCACGGCACTGACAAAGGCCACCGCAAGCCCGACGGACATCGATAACCCGTCGAAGTTCTGAAGCATGATTTTGCCGTGTTTCAAGGCATCATACCCGGTGGCTGCACCAAGCGTCACCATACCCAGAAGAAAGCTGAACTCCACCGCTGCCGACATCGATAAGCCAACGAGCACGCCGCCGGCGATAGTGGCCAGGCTGCGGCTCACTCCCGGCCACATGGCAAGACACTGGGCAAGACCGATGATTAAGGCGGTGTTCCACCGCAGTTGATCCAGAGGCAAGCCCCTCTGCGCTCGTGCACCGCGAGCCTCTCGCCATCTCTCCAGAACAAAAATTGCCAGACCACCCACAAACCATGCCACAACCACCGGCCATATCCCGAACAGGTAAGCTTTGATCAGACTGTTGAACAGCAACCCGATCACCGCTGCCGGCAAAAAGGCGACCACGGTATTGAGAAACATCTTGAAGCCCTCGGGATCTTTGCCCAGGACCCCCCGCAACATTCTCCTGATACGCGGGAAGTAAAGCCACAGCACGGCAATGATCGCTCCGGCCTGGATGCAAATTGCGTAGGCGTCCGCGGCGTCTTTGGCGTTTGGCCGGTCCTGTGGCGAACCCTTACCGGAGCTATCCATACCCATCGCATGTTCGGCCAGGAGCAGATGCCCCGTGGAGCTTACCGGCAGGTATTCGGTCAGGCCTTCCACCACCCCCAGCACTACTGCCTGTCCAAGTGACATGCCCCCTTGGGACTGATCTTTGGAGGGCTCCTTTTGATCGTCTGCACGCCCCGTGTTGACCATGGCAAAAGCAAACATTAGTGCCGCGCACCATATCAAACAGGTAATCTTGCGCTTCTTCAACATCATGGGACGTCCTTCATGGCTTAACGTTCACCCTCCTGGCCCTTCTCGCCTCCGTACCCGATGATCCGGAGGAAGCGCTGGAGAATATTCTCCTGCTTCAAGGTCTGAGCCAAATCCTCTGTGCTTATACTCTTCAGTCGTTCCAGGGCGGCCGCATTTTTGGCTGCCCGATCGGCCACCAGTTGTGACAGCACTGCAGGAATTTCGGGATGGAGGCCGAGCACACAAGCGAAGGCGTCTTGGGGAATCTCCAGCAACTCCACCTCTTCCTGAACGAACACCGAGGCCGTACGCGGCAGCCCGGTCATGAGACTCATTTCTCCCAGCAGGGCGCCCGGCCCCACATCAAATTCAACGGCCTGCGTCGCGTCCTCGTATTCCATCCGCCCGTGCAGGCGGCCACTGACCACTACATAACAGGTGTTGCCCGGATCGCCCTGGGAAAAGAGCGTTTCCCCGCAGGTGTAGCGGTGGCGTCGCATCTTGTCAGCCGCCTGACGGAGGTCCTCGTCCTGAAGGAGTGGGGCGCCTTGCCCATCCACCAGGATCTGAGTGCAGAAGTCACTCCCTTTGAGATCGGTAATGCGGCGGGTCACCTCTTCGTCTTCGGGAGGTAGGCGGCGCTGGTGGAAGACCACCGTCATGAAGTCCTCCAGGAGCCTGTCACTCATGGGGAAAGGTATTTCGATCCCGCGCCGCTTGAACTGATACCAGATCATGCGCGCCACGTCACCATCAATGGTCTGCCTTGTGAAGAAGGATTGCGTCCAGAAGCGCAGCACATAGTTGATCCCAAAGTCCTTGAACTCAGTGATAATGGCATCGGGCGGAGGATCTCGGAGCACCTTGGGAACGCTCAGGGCCGACTGGACCAAAGCATCAATCACGTCGCCAGGGCGGTCCGCATAGCTGGCGCCCACCGGCAGGCTGTGGCGGCGCAAAGGGGTCGGCCGGGACATGTTGTGGATGGTAGCGTTGGCCACGGTGCTGTTGGGCACCACCAGAATATGGCCTCCGTAGGTTTGGAGGCGAGTCTCGCGCCAGTTGGTTTCCATCACCTTGCCTTCCACATCGCCGATTCTCACCCAGTCGGACGGCAACACCGACCGTGTCAGGTGCATGGACATCCCGGCCAGCAGGTTGCTCAACACGCCCTGCAAAGCGAAGCCCACCACGGCGGTGAGCAGAGCAGTGGAGGCGAGCAGCGGGGAAATGTCGATATCCAGAATGGTCTTGATCACGGCAAAGGCCGAACCCATAAAAAGGACGGTCCGCAGGATCGAGACCAGCAGTTGGGGAATGGGAAACGGGCGGCCTCGAATGCTATACACCTGCCGCACAAGGCCGTCCACCAAGTCGATGCTCAAAACGATCAGCCAGAAGGACAGCCAGGCCGTAATATGTCCCGGAATTTGCGACAGATACTGGTTGATCGCAGCATTGAGCCGAAGAGCCACCAGCGCAAATTCTGAAATGACCAGGACGGCCAATGGCCGAGAGACATAACCGATGAGGTTTTTTAAGGTTTGAAGCAGTCCCCGCATGGGATATTCATGGTCGGTTATGGCAAGGCGAAGAGGTCTGGTCAGAGCATTGGCAAGAGCGAAAACCGCCAGAAAACTAAGACCCTCGATGACAATGGGGGTGAATCCATTCATGATCGTCGCTCCGCTCCCATGCGAGATGAAGATAATCCGTTATTTCCTATTTCTTTTGTCATTTTTGCGTCAGGTTCCAGACACCGTCCCAGGTTGCGGCAGGATCTTCCAGGAGCTCCCGGCAACGTCTGGAATAAACCGCAGCTATCGGGTCGGTGTCGAGTGTCGAAAAGACCTTCAGCGCCTCGGCCCAGCGGCATTCATAACAACAGGCCAGGCCCCGCTGAAACGCCTCCAGCTGAGCGCCCTGGAAAGAGCAGTCGGGAAGCAGAGGCTCAAACACGCGCACCGGGGTTTTTCGCCCTACCACCCGCAGCAAGCCAATCTCCCTGCCTCGCATTTGGCCTGCGGTTTGCGCCCACGTGGATTCAGCAACCATGATGCCGGTGCCGAATGCCTTGTTGGCTCCTTCCAGACGCGATGCCAAATTGGCCGCATCGCCCAAGACCGTGTAATCAAAACGCTGGCGAGATCCCATGTTGCCCACCACGACCGTGCCGGTGTTGATGCCGATACGCATTCTGACCGGTGAACCCGCCCGTTCCAGAAATTCCTGGCGGCGCTCCTGCAGCCGCCGTTGACACCGCAGGGCCGCCCGACAGGCACGCAATGCATGATCGGGCTGATCCAGCGGAGCATTCCAAAACGCGATGATGGCATCCCCTTCATACTTGTCAACCGTGCCCTCCTCCTCCAAGATGATGTCGGTCATATCGGAAAGATAATCGTTGAGGAGAGTGGTAAGGTCTTGTGGATCAAGACGTTCCGAGATGGATGAAAAGCCATGGAGATCGGAAAAGAAAATGCTCAATTCGCGCCGTTCGCCACCCAATTCAAGTCGCGACGGGTCTTCCAGAAGGCGGTCAATGACGACGGGGCTCAAGTAGTGCTTGAAGGCATGCTTGTAGAACGCCTTCTGGCGTCCTTCAGTGACATAATTGAGTCCCAGAGCTCCGACCATGGCAAGCGCCACAGCGCCTTCTTGAACAAGAATGGGCCACCAGTAGCTCACCTCATAAGCCGCTAAACCCAAGACCACCGGGACCGAGAGGAATGCACCGAAGGCCAGCAGAGAGTGTCGCCCTTTCTTGCAGTGCTCGATGGTAAAGGCGCTGAGCATGGCCAACACCACGACCGCAAAAATAACAAACGGCCGCGGAACGTCCCGCAGAAAGTCGTTGGACAGCAGGTTGTCCACTACCGTGGCATGGATCTCCACGCCGGGAAAGACTCTGCTCACTGGTGTGGGGCGGAGATCCATGAGTCCCTGAGCACTGAGACCAAATAGCACGTAGCAGTCCTTGAATATCGCAGGATCTCCGATCACGGGGAGTTGCCCGGTTCCTTCCCGCAGGCGTATTTCAGACTGGATCACGGCAGCGGCACTGAAGGCTTCGTGCGTTTTCGAGGGACCACGATAACGAAGAATAACCCGCTGGTTAGCATCCAATGGGAAGCTTTGCTTGCCGATGCCAAACCACCCATGCTCGAGCTGCGCACTGTTAAGCATGGAGTCGAGAGCCTCCACGCCATGGCCGCTCGGACCGCCGCCAGCGAGGTAGCCGGCCAGACCCAGAGAAGGAATGGCTCGGCCATCGAACACCCTGAACAAATGGACGCGGCGAAAGATGCCGTCGCTATCCGGATCATCCATGACATTGGCCAGGAGCGTGGCACTGGTGGCCACTTCGGGGATGGGAAAGGCGCCGTGTGGCACCGTCAGATGTTCCAGTGTCGAACGCACAGGGTCTTGCCCGGCCTCGGCAAAATGGAGGGACCGGCACGGAATGTTGGGCGGCCAGGAAGTGGCGGAGCCACCTTCCTCGCCAAGGGAAATCGAGGCGACGAATGGTGATGCCTGCCGCATGGCAGCCGCCAGCAATTCGTCGTCGGCGACCCCATAAACGGAAGGTTCGGTGTAGAGTACATCAAAAACAATGGCTCGCGCGCCACCGCGCCGGCAAAAGTCAATGATCGGACCATAGACCTGGCGAGGCCACGGCCAGGACCAGCCGTTGCTTGCTTTCCCCCAGTCCAGGCTGGCCTGATCCAGCATAATGATTTTCACTTTGGGCGTCGCTGCTCCCGGACGCGCCAGCAGTTCCACCCGCCACGCCCAACTGGCAAATTCCCAACGATCCAGCGCTCCGTGCATCCACAGAAGCAGGCTCAGCAGCGCCGCCCCCGCTCCAATGGCTATCCCCAGGAGGGTCTTTGGGGTCCTCTTGATAACCATCTCAGCCTGACCAACAAGGATCCATCAAAAATAACCGATGCCATTACTCAGTCTATAGGGCACTCTTTCCAGTCTGTCACCAATATGCCGGGCCGGAAAGCCTACCCCACCATCAATCATGGAAATCTGTCACTTACTGTTGTGCAACCCCTGAGCCAGAGCATCAAGCAGCGCCAAGCGCGCGTTCGAAGCGGGCTTGACGCGGGGCGGGAGGTTGAGCCTTGCTGGGACCGCCTGCTAAAGCCTGGATGGCGTTGATGCGTTCCTGCGAACCGGGATGGGTCTTGCCAAAACCGGTGCTACCAGGTTTGACCTGACTCTTCATGACGGTGAGCACTTCGACCAGGGCATAGGGGTTATAACCCGCACGCCTGAGGATCGTGATAGCGGCTTCATCCGCCTGACGTTCCTGGTCGCGCGAGTATCCGCTGATTACCAGAGTGTTCACTACATCCCCCACCGACTCTTGGAAGGTCTCGGTAAGCTGAGTCAGGGTTTGGCCACCGTATTGCTTAGCGCCTTCAGCGGCGATAATGGTCAGTGCCGACGTCAGGTGGCTGGTCTTGATGGCACGAAGGCCGTCCTGGTTTTGGACATGGGCAATTTCATGGGCCAATACCGCAGCCAGGGCATCTTCCGTCTTGCAGCAGCGTAGCATTCCGCGGGTCACCAGGATGAGACCGCCAGGAGCAGCAAAAGCATTGATCTCCATAGAATCGACCACCTGGAAATGATAACCGCCAAAAGTCTGAGGACGATTGGAGGCCTGAGCCAGGGTTTGGCCGACCACATTCACGTAATGACTGAGCTCGTTTTGGTCGTAGGGGGGATACTGGTAAAGCACCGAAGCCGCCACAGCGCGCCCAAGGTAATATTCCTGTTCCACGGTGATGTCTTCAAACGTCTTACCGACGGCTTTGGTAGTGCGGGTCAGGGAATCCGCCTGACTTTGCGTGATCTTTCCGCTAGCCACACCCACGGAAGTGGCCACATCCACCATGGGCTGCATGGTTTCACAGGCGCTCAACAGGATAATCGCAAGGAGGACCAAACTGATGCCTTTCGATTTCATTTGACACCTCCTGTCGAGGGTTTCAATCCTCCCTTGTCCACAAACGCCACCATTTCCTGCGGAGAGATCGTGATCAGCTCCATTTGGTCCACTGCAAGGTAGTTCACATTCTGTTGCCCCTTGCGGTATTGCGCTTCGACGTCGGCATTGAATCCCTTGCCGGCAAGGGCCACTTCCTTGCCCGAGGCCTTCATCTGTGCGTCCTTGCCGCCGCCTCCGATGCTGATGTATTTGGTGGTCAGGGCGGAATTGTGGAGCCAGCCCGTTTGACCTTTGCAGTTGATCTGCATCCAGTCACCCTGCTCTTGTTGGACATCGACCTGGTCTCCGTAATTCACCGAACCGACCACCGCACCAAGAAAAGAAGGGGTGGCACGAAGCTGGCCATCACGCACCTGCACACTCATGACACCCAATCCCGACCAAGTGGTGGACACCATCAGCAAAATGACGCCAATGCCCAACGGAATTTTCCATCTAACCATCCTCTGCCCTCCCTTTCTCTTGAATTATCCAGTTTCCCCTCGTCGCCGCAGGCCAAAGTTCGGTCGTGAGTACCAGTTTCGCAGTTTTCGGCCATTGCTTCACTCGTGCGGTTTATGCCTTCACCCGCAAACGATGCCCATGCCGACGCATAAGGGGGCATTTCCTGATGAAGCCCCACGGAGCGGCCGAGAAATTCCCAAACTTCGTCCTTCGATCCGACCCGGTCGTGGCGAAGAAGATTAAAAGTGTTGGACCCAGCGGAAGTTGTAGCGCTGCCCTTCGGACCGGTTTTCGACGGCGGTTTCAAAGTAAACGTTAACAAAGAAATGAGTGTTTTGGGACCAATGGAAGACAAATCCAGGGCCAATTCCGAGCACCTGCTCCTTGGTCCCTGGCACACTGTTGCCGTCCACTTGCGTATCCGTCGTCTGTTTCAGATAGTACCCGTTTAGACCGGCGTGGAGCCTCTTTTCAAGGATTTCATAGGAACTGGCGAAGTTTAGATGGACCGCCTGCCCGGCTCGCGTATCGTCCGCCCCGAAATAAGCCCGATTGGGATCATTGTTGGCAGAATTCCAGAGATAGTGGACGCGCGTGGAAAACTCCCATCTCGGCGTGATAAAAAGGGTTGCAGCCCAGTAAGGATCGAAGGAAAAGAAGTTGCTTCCCGGGTTAACTTCGCTGTCACTGCTATATTTTCCCGTGGGGAAAATGGCCTGCAGCTCGATCCGGTGCATGAAAACAGGGCCGTTACAGCCCAACGTGATGGGATCCCACTGGAGAAACGGCCCCACATAGATATCCCCGAGTCCGGCGCCGTTATCTTGTGGAAACGGTCCCGGAGTGGCGTAAGAAAGGTCCGTTACGATCACGGGGAGGATGAAGTCGAGGCCCCATTTGCCGCCCAGAAACAGATCATAATTTGACTGATAGATGAACTGGGAGGCGAAGGCGAAGACGTTCAGCCGCTCACCGGCAGATGGGGGCAAAAGCTCATTGCCATTCGGGCCTAACAGCTTCCCTGCTGTGTAATATTGAAAGTACTGAGTGAAATAGAATCCCGGGCCGGCGGGCGGTCCACCGTCGAGAAAGCTTGTCAGGCCCAGGTTCAGGCCGGGAGGCAGATCATAAGCCTCGGCCGGGAGGACACCCGCAGGGCCACCTCCGATAGCGGCGAACATGAGCATGGCCAGAAGAACGCTGGATTTGAACAATGCAGTTCTTTTCATGGCTTTTCTCCTCCTTCTTGTAAGCGCTGCTTAGCTGCCTCGATTAATTCAAGCAAAGTGACCATCTTCTCTTTCGGTTTTTGATGGGACCAGCGATCCCATTCCTCTTTCTCCAAGATCGATTTCAGGAACGCTTCCACCGGAAAACGGCATTGCCAACAGATGATCGTGCGCTGGCATGGGAGCGTTCCTCCTTCTCTCCGGCAGTAGGTGAACGTGACCTGCCCGCCGAGCTTCGGGCAGCGGATTTCCAGGTGGTCGTATAGGGCCTCTTTGCGATCGATCACATCCACTTACTCTGCTTCGCCTTGTTGACTTCTGACTTCACGGTTTGGGAAAGTTGGCGATAGACTTCAAAGCCCTTTGAATTTCTTCCTCCGGAAGCTCGTAGGGCGTGAGCGATCCGGAAAGGAAGGCATCGTAGGCAGGCAGGTCTATCACCCCATTACCACTCCAATTAAAAAGAATGACTTTTTCTTTGCCTTCCTCTTTTGCCCGCATGGCTTCCTGGACCACTGCCGCAATCACGTGATTGGTTTCCGGAGCGGGAATGAAGCCTTCGGAGCGAGCCCAGTTCACTCCCGCCGTGAAGGTTTCAATTTGGTGGTAAGCTCTGGCCTCGACGAGCTGTTCTTTGACCAAATGGCTGACAATCGGCGCCATGCCATGATACCTCAGGCCACCCGCGTGAATGGACGCCGGTACGAAGTCATGGCCCAGGGTATACATGGGCAGGAGCGGCGTTGTCATGGCCGTATCGCCAAAGTCGTAGGCAAAGGGACCCCGGGTCAGAGTGGGGCAGGAACTGGGTTCCGCAGCGACAATCGAGACCTCCTTGCCGTGGATTTTGTCGCGGACGAAGGGCAGGCTGATCCCGGCAAAATTACTGCCGCCTCCGGCACACCCCATGACCACATCAGGATAGACGCCGATTTTTTCCATCTGCTTGTGCGCTTCGAGCCCGATGATCGTTTGATGAAGGAGCACGTGGTTGAGAACACTCCCCAGGGAATAACGAGCCTCGGGATTGCCGACGGCATCCTCGATCGCCTCACTGATGGCGATTCCCAGGCTTCCTGGGGAATCGGGGAAATCAGCAAGAATTTTTCTGCCCGCTGAGGTTACATTGCTGGGGCTCGGGATGCATTCCGCACCCCAGGTCGCCATCATCATGCGTCGGTAAGGTTTTTGCTCATAACTTACTCTCACCATGAACACGCGGCAATCCAGGCCAAACATCTGGCAGGCCATGCTCAGGGCACTTCCCCATTGGCCCGCACCGGTCTCCGTGGAGAGCCGCTTGATGCCGAAAACCTTGTTGTAATAGGCCTGAGGGATCGCAGTATTGGGTTTGTGAGACCCGGGGGGACTGTTGCCTTCGTTTTTGTAGTAAATCTTCACCGGGGCATCGAGAAGTTTCTCGAATTGGAGCGCCCGGCACAGCGGTGAGGGGCGCCACAGGCAATACTTCTCGAGGACTGGCTCAGGAATGTCGATCCAGCGTTCTGCGGATACTTCCTGCTCGATGAGGTTCATCGGGAAGACCGGCGCCAGATCCTCAGGAGCGATCGGCTTTCCGGTTCCCGGGTGCAGTGGCGGCTTCATGGGAGTAGGCAGATCTGCCAGAATGTTGTACCATTGTCTGGGCATCTCACTTTCATCCAACAACACTTTGCACTGTTCCATCACGCCTCCTTCGCTAATGATTGAATAAAAAAAAGACCATGGAGAAAACCCCATGGTCTCTTTTCCTGAAAGCAACTTGAGCCATGGGAAGCCCCTCCTCACCCACGGCTCGCTTGATCTTTATCGACAAGGATCCTCAGTGGGCAGGCTCGGTAAACCCCGCCACCACCAGAACAGGCATGTTAACGCGACGTTGGCAAACACCCTTTGAATCCTGTTTCGTACTTTAGATTCCAGCCACCTTCGCCGGTTCTGAAAGGCAATAACGAGATGAGAACCGACACCAAAAACCACGTTACGACTTAAGCGTTTAGCAAAGCTTGCTAACACACCGCAAGTTCTTCTGTCAAGCGGATGTTTGGCAAACGAGAAGATTTTCGGAGTGATTGCTTTTTCGCAGTTTTTAGGGTAACTTTTCACAATCGCTGATAAGGTGTATTATAAAAATGAGGTTCTATAGCCGAAGGGGTGCTCTCGTCATGAGGGCTGAGATCATACCCTTGGAACCTGATCCAGATTAATACTGGCGGAGGAATCGGCACGCGACAAGGTAGCTGTCAGATGGCCGTTTTCCCAAACGGCCGTTTTCATTTTCTGGCAAGTGGCTACGTTGTTCAGAGCCATTGCCAAAGCTCTCCGCGCCAGCAGAAGTGGAGGATACTATGGTTACACAACTGGATTTTGCGAAAGCGGGTATCATTACTGAAGAGATGCGGGAAGCAGTCAAGGGAGAGCCGATTAGTGCTGAAGAACTGCGGGACTTGATCGCGGCGGGCCGAGCCGTACTTCCCAAAAATCGCAACCATTCCTTTCCCATTTTGCGTGCCATTGGTCAGGGGTTGAAAACCAAAGTCAATGCCAATCTCGGAACGAGTGGCGAATGCTGCAGCATGGAGATGGAAGAGGAGAAACTGAAGGCGGCCTTGGATGCCAAGACGGATTCGATCATGGATCTTTCAACCGGTGGTGATCTTGGCGAGTTTCGCCGGTTTTTCCTCGAGCACTCCCCGGTAACGGTCGGGGCTGTGCCCATCTACATGCTGGCGACCGAGATGATGGCCAGGCATCAATCTCTCGACAAGATGGACTCGGACCAACTCTTGAGAAGCATCGAGAAACAGTGCAGCGAGGGGCTCGATTATATCACGGTCCACTGTGGAGTGACCCAGGTAGCGGTAAAGCGGCTTGAATCCTACGAACGGATCATGCCGTGCGTGAGTCGGGGAGGCTCGATCCACATGCACTGGATGCGCAAAAACAATAAGGAAAATCCACTCTATGAGCATTATGACGACCTCCTGGAAATTGCCCACAAGTACGATGTTACCCTGAGCCTGGGCGATGGCTTCCGTCCGGGGACGATCTGCGACGCCACCGACGGCGCGCAATTGCAGGAATTGATGATTTTGGGAGAATTGGCCAGACGGGCTCGCAACCGGGGCGTTCAGGTCATGATTGAAGGGCCCGGGCATGTGCCGCTGCCCCAGATCCAGGCGAATATTCTCCTGCAAAAAAAACTCTGTGACGGGGCTCCTTTTTATATCCTGGGACCCTTGCCAACGGATATCGGCGCAGGTTACGACCATATCGTCGCCGCGATCGGGGGCGCCATCGCCGGTGCTGCCGGTGCTGATTATATCTGCTATGTAACTCCTGCCGAACATCTCGGATTGCCCAACACCGAGGATGTCTACGCGGGAGTCATGGCGGCGCGCATCGCCGGCCATGTGGCAGACATTGCCAAGGGGCTTCCTGGCGCCATGGACGCCGACCGCCGGATGTCCGAATGCCGCCAGAAACTGGATTGGGACGGTATGATTTCCGCGGCGATTGATCCCGCCCTGGTCAAGCGGCGTCTTCAGGTGACTCAGGATCGCGAAGCCTGTACCATGTGTGGTAAGCTGTGTGCGGTGAAAATCAGCCGACTCGACTCATGAGACCAACAACAATACATTCGCTGTAAAGGGTGTTCCTTTTGTTTTTCCGATTAGCTTCGATCTTCAGACATGCATATAATCAACCGTCATTCCCGAAAGATTCTGTCGGGAATCCAGGTTTTGACCTTTTAAGACCTGGATTCCCGCTCAAAACCGTTGCGGGAATGAGAACTTAGCGCCCTGTGGGCGAACTTTAATCAACAACTCACCACGAAGAACACGAAGGAATGCTTTCACAATAATTTCTATGCTCTTCTTCGTGATCTTCGTGTCCTTCGTGGTTCAAAAAATGCAAATTTTTATACGGTCAAGTTAAGGAGTTTTGCTTAATATAAATTATCCTTGGGCTTCGTCTGGCTGAAGAATAGCGCTAAATCGGATTTGTTTTTGAACATGGCGAGCTTGCAGAAATAGTCAACTGACCAGAGGTTACGCAGCGATGATTCCGCCAATTGTTTACCAGATCTTTGCCGTCGCGTCCTCTATGTTGCTCATCTTCTCGATCGGTTACTACCTTGGGTACCGCAAGACGATCGTGAGATATGCAGCCCAGAGCACCAGCGACCGAGAGGAAATGTTGTCCATCGAGAAGGCGCTGAAGCGCTTTTGGGACGATGAAAAGGAAAAACTCGAAAAAGAAAAAGCTGAACTGCAGAGGCGCATTTCTTTCCTGGAGGGCAAGCTGGACCAGTACCGGCAGAAAGCCGCAGGGATCGGCATGATGGGTTTGAGGAGAAGCCGGCTTGCCGACATGTTCATAGGCCTGCTGATTGAGAACGAAAACCTTGAAGAGAAACTCTTTATGCAAAACCTCAAACTCAAACAGGAGCGCGATGAATTTCTGGAAAACGATTTACGAAACATAAGCTACAAGCGCATCCTGCTCTCAGAACTGATCTCCCAGACGGAAGTGCGGCGCGAAATGGAAAAGCTCATCAACGACCGGGGGCGGTGGAAGCGACTTGAAATCCGACAAAAGGAACTTGAGCCGCTCACCGGTGACTCCCTGAGCGACGAAGATGAGACGGGCTGAGCATCACCATAGACTCTGAGGGGGTTAGTGGTTGAGAGATGTCTTCCGTCGTCCGTCATGACACGCACATGGCGAACGCACGGCGGGTGCAAATTTCTTGGCTGATTTCTTGGCTTGACAAAGCACGGTCCACCATCTATCTATAAGTCCACAACTTTTCCCGTGACTTGACGGTTACGGTTTAGCCTGCATCACCGAACCCCGTGAAATGAGCTGAGGCAAAATGGTCCGTTATTACCCGGTTTCGCCCTGTTTTTTCTCTCTTGTTCTTGCGGGGCTGATCCTCTCTTCTGTCGGTTGTATCCCGGTTAAGTCGGCTCGGGTGGCGGCCGTCGCCCTGACCCTTCAAGACGTGGCTCAGGCGGCCAGCAAGCAAACGGATGCAACCATCATCAGGGAGGGCACTCCCGCTTATCTCATGCTGGTGGATGGCCTGATCGAAGCCTATCCCGACAACCGGGAATTGCTCGTTGCCGGCTGCAAGGGTTACGCCTCTTATGCCTCGATGTTTGTTGCCGATGACCAGCAGAAAGAGTCCGAAGCTCTTTATCTTAAGGCCAAGCTCTACGGCTTCCGAGCCCTTGCGGACCGGGGAGATTTTGGCCAGGCCGCCACAGGCAGTCTTGACGAATTCAAGTCCTTCCTGCAGCGATACAAGAAGGAAGATGTGCCCGCGTTGTTTTGGACAGCCAGTGCCTGGGCCGGATGGATCAGCAGCAACCTTGGCAACGTTGAAGCCGTTGGCGACTTGCCGGTTTTTGGGGCCACTCTGGACCGGGTCCTCGAACTGGATGACACTTACAACTATGGGGGGCCGCACCTCTTGATGGGGGTTTACCTGGCGGTCAGGGCTCCCGTTCTCGGCGGCGGCCTGGCGGAGGCAAAAAAACAATTTGATCGCGCCTTTTCCATAAGTGGCAACAAAGTATTGGCCGGGAAGGTTCTGTTCGCTCAGTACTATGCCGTGGGAATCAAAGATCGTCAGCTCTTTGAAGGAACCTTGCGCGAGGTTATGGCCGCCCCCGTGGATGAAGTCCCGGAAATGACTCTCGCTAACACCCTGGCTAAGGAAAAGGCGAAAAAATTAATGGGTAAGACGGAGGAATATTTTGGAAGTCAATCCTGAGTATGCCGAAAGTCCGCTTAAGTTGGTCCAAAGAGGGTTATGTGCCTTGACCCTTGGATTGCTTTGGTTCCTGGTGCTGTTCTCTGCTCCCGGTGCGCTTGCCGCAGGGGAGCCTGAGTACGAGATCAAATTGGCCACGATGGCGCCGGAAAACAGCTCAATGATGCAGATTTTCAATGAGATGAACACCGAGCTGCTCAAAGAAACCGGCGGTAAGATGGGCTTCAAACTGTTTGCCGGTTTCGTCCTGGGTGATGAAGAGGATGTTCTGAGGAAGCTTCGCATTGGCATGGTGCATGCCGCAGCCTTTACCGCGTCCGCACTTACGGACGTCAACCATGATCTCCGCGCCTTACTCGTTCCTTTCCTTTTCGACAGCTATCAGGAAGTCGATTATATCATGGCGAAGCTCGAACCCGATCTGAAACGCGGGTTTGCCGAGCGCGGCTTTGAGGTCCTCGGTTGGCCGGAGCTGGGCTTCCTCTATTTTATGTCGACGACTCCTGTTGCCAGCCTGCACGACATCAAGGGCAAGAAGGTCTGGGGAAAATCCAACGCCCCCATGCTGCAGGCGATCATGGAAAAGGTTGGCGCTTCGACGGTCGCCATTAATGCTCCCGACGTGCTCATGGCCCTCCAGACCAACCTTCTCGAAGTCGTCTACAACTCGCCGTACTACGCTCTGATCACGCAGTGGTACACGCAGATCAAATACCTTACCGACACTCCGGTTTCTTACGTCGGCGGGACTCTGGTGATGGATAAGAAGTTTTTTGCCAAAATCCCGGGTCCTCTTCAGGAAACTTTGAAAAAAGTTGCCGCCAAGTACTTACAGCGTGTCAATGAGCAGTCCAGGAAAGACAATGCGGATGCTCTGGAGGTCATCTTTAAACGCGGGGTGAAGAAAGTAACCCCCGAGCCGACCCAGATCAAGGATTTCAAAGAGCTCAGCGATAAAGCCATGGCCGACCTTGGCCCCAAGGAGTTCCCTATGGCCACCTATAAGAAGATCCAGGCTGAGCTTACCGAATACCGGGCGCAACCTCACGGAAAACAATGAAGCCTCGCTTCCCTAACCGTATACCGGACTTGAGTCGATGGTTCGGAGTGCTCGAAAAGTGGGTGATCGCTTCGCTGGTTATCTTCCTGGTCGTATTCTCATTTCTGCAAATCATTCTGCGCAATTTCTTTGCAACCGGTCTCGTCTGGGGTGACTCCCTGCTGCGGCAAATCGTGCTTTGGGTCTGTTTACTCGGCGCGGCGAGGGCTGCCGCCGACAACAAACATATTAAGATCGACCTCCTTCCGAAATTGCTGCCCCCAGCCGGCGCGCGTGTGCTAGGCATCATCAGCAATCTCTTTGCGATCGTGGTTTCTGCCACCCTCTTCTATGCTTCAATCACCTTTGTTCAAAGCGAGATGAGCTCGGGCACCGTGGCCTTCCTTGATATTCCCAACTGGTGGTTGCAGACGGCCTTTCCTCTGAGTTTTGCCATCATGACGCTGAGATTTGGATATCAGCTCGTTGAAGAACCGGACGCAAGCCATGGTGACCTGAAAGAATGACTCTGCTGCTCACTGCCTGCCTGATAATTGTAGCATTGTCCGGGGCGCCTCTTTTCCTCGTGATCTCTGCTGCCGCATTCTTATGTTTTCAAGCTTTGGGCATTGACCTCTCCGTCGTGATCATCGAAATGTACCGCCTGGCAGCCAGTCCGATTCTGATTGCCCTCCTGCTGTTTGCGTTTGCCGGTTATGTGCTTGGGGAGAGCCAGGCCAGCAGGAGGCTTGTCCGTCTTTCCACGGCACTTATGGGGCGCGCGCCTGGAGGGTTGGCCATTGTTTCGTTGATTACCTGTGCTTTCTTTACGGCCCTGACAGGTGCTTCCGGAATTACCATAGTCGCCCTCGGTGGGCTGTTGTTACCCGCACTCATCCGCGACAAGTACCCGGAAAAGTTCTCCCTGGGACTTCTGACCACCTGTGGAAGCCTCGGACTTCTCTTTCCCCCCAGCCTCCCTCTCATCATTTATGCGATGGTTGCCGACGTGAACACCGCTGACCTTTTCCTGGCAGGGGTTGTGCCGGGATTTCTCATGCTGATTTTGCTGTCCCTTTACAGCATGGTTCAGGGAATTCGATCCGGCACCACGGGCGCTCACGCCCGTTTCAGCTTCCGCGAGGTCCTTGCCGCCCTTCGCGAAGCCATCTGGGAGATTCTGCTCCCGGTGGTGGTCCTGGGTGGAATCTTCAGCGGCTATTTGGCGTTGAGCGAAGCCGCGGCAATCACGGCACTCTACGTACTGCTTGTCGAGATGGTGATCCATCGCGAGGTGAAGCTGAAGGACTTGCCCTCCACGATTTTGAGAACCTTGATGATGGTTGGGGCCATTGTGGTTGTTCTGGGCGCATCGCTCGCCTTCAACAGTTTCCTGATTGACCAGCAGGTCCCTAATAAGATCTTGGCGTTCATGCGCACCCATGTCGAAAGCAAGTTTGCTTTTCTCTTTATCTTAAACTTGTTCCTGCTTGGGGTGGGCTGTGTGCTCAACATCTTTTCAGCTCTGGTCATTGTGGTGCCTCTTATTGTTCCGATTGCCAAGAGCTATGGTGTCAACCTGGTGCATCTTGGCATCATTTTTCTCACGAATCTTCAGATCGGCTACTCGCTGCCGCCGATCGGGATGGACCTTCTCATTGCCAGCCTGAGATTCGAAAAATCTGTGCTTTACTTGTGCTACGCCTCCCTTCCCTTTATTGCCATCCTCCTTCTGGCCCTGGCGTTCATTACCTTTTTCCCACCGTTGAGCCTCATGCTGATAAAATAATTAGATTATGGCAAGAAGGGCAATTCGCTGGGTATTGGGATAACGATCGAAGAAGGAGCCAGGTGATGGACTTTTTGCTGCCGCAAGAAATAAGCGAAGATCTCAAGCGTTTCCAGACCTTTCTAGGTGAACACCTCAGGCCCCATGTGTCGCAATGGTACGAAGATGGGGCTATCCCGCGGAGTTTTTTCCAGGAGCTTGGGCGCCATGGATGGCTGGGTTTTGCATCGACTGCCGTGGGTTTTCAGGAACAACCCGCCTTAAAGCAGGCCACCCTCATGGAATATCTTGCCAGCCTGTCGCCGGGGGTGGCGGTGGCGGTGGCGGTGCAAATCTCCCTTGGGGCTAAGGGACTGTATCTCTTCGGGACCGAGGCTCAAACCTCCAGTATGCTGCCCACGGCCATTCTGGGGGAGACCTTGATGTGCCTTGGCAACACGGAGCCCACTGCCGGAAGTGACGTGGCCAACATTGCGACGAAGGCTGAACCGGTTGCAGGCGGCTGGGTTCTCAATGGAACGAAAGCCTA
>JADGQM010000184.1 GCA_017881795.1 Syntrophobacteraceae bacterium | reverse complement strand
ACTGGTCAGGCTCAGTCGTCACACCTGTGTGCGGCGGTGGATATGAACCTGCCAGGTTCAATGAACGAAGGCAATAGCTCTATGAAGTCAATTTGCAGGAAAGGGGAAGACGATGCCAAAGAAAAAAATTAAAGAAATGACAGGGATTTTTGCTGCAGTTTTCGCCCATACGGGTCACATTTCAAAAGAGGACGCTAAGGAAATCAGCGGCCTGGATGATGCCTCATTTGAAGCAGCATACCAGAAAGCATCAACCATAGCCGACAAGGTCATGAAGGCTGAAGGCAAGAAGATGGAGGCATTCATAGCTCATTTTGCAGCAATAATCGACAAGGACGCGAAGGCTATCGATCCTGGTTTTTTTTAGCCTGATCTCTAAGGGTAAGACCGTCGGCCCGCTCTCGATGGTGAGTGCGGGGTAAAGCGGTGTTGGATAAGATGAGTGCAGCAAAGGGAGGTAGAAACATGAACTCGCTAAGGGCATCGATTCAATTCTACAGGATGAAGCATCTGAGTGGCGTTCTTCTGACACTACTTGTGGTAGGGGTCTTCCTGACCGGCTGTCAGGGAACCATGTTGTCTACAAGCGCCAAGGGACAAACCATCCAACCCGCGGCCCAGATCAAGCTCGTCAAGACCGGGCCGCAGTCCGGGCAGTTTTCTGATGGCTACGTTACGGTGAATTACAAATACACCGCATCCGGCGGCAACCTTCAGATGTCCGGAGTGGTTCAGTTTGGCTCCGCCATCAGTGGGAATTTTCTGGTTGTCCAAACCTTCGATTTGGGCTTGCTGCTGGGTGACGCCACGGGCAAAGTTCTGCTGCAGCAGGGGGTAACCACCGCTATGGAAGTCAATGTCTCGAGCTCACAAAACTTCAACACTACCGTCGTTCTTCCTCCGCAGGCCGCTACCATGGCCTTCACTTACAACGGTTCGGCCTATGGCGCGGGTGGCGAAAGTCCGACGTCGTTCTGGGCAGACCCAGTGCAGAGGTGAAACGCAAGGAGACCCCGGGCCGACGGTCGAGAAGCGCTGAATGGCTTCCACGTCGGCTGCGGGAATCCGAACAGGATAACGGGAGTGGCGTGACTGAAACGCGAGTGTCTTATGAAAAGCATGGCGATTGGTTTAATGATAGTCCTTACTCTGATTGGTTGTGCGACCATTCAAAAAGGCGAAACTCTTGACAAGGAACAAGTGCTGGCGGCGGCGGGATTCACCATGAAACTCGCCGATACCCCCGAAAAACTTGCTGCTTTGCAGAACCTCCCCCAACACCAGGTGATGGCTGGCGTAAAGGATGGCAGGCTGATCTATCTCTATGCCGATGCGACCGCCTGTAAATGCCTGTACCTGTGCAATGAGAAAGCTTATCAACGCTACCAACGGTTCGCCCTCGAAAAACAGATCGCCAGGGAAGAGCTCTATTCTGCCCAGACGACTACGGACATGGACATGGATGGGGGGATGTGGGGCCCGTGGGGCTTTGACGTACCCATGGAGTGATCTCTGAAGAAGCCCCCAGAGCAAGGCCGAGCCCTAATACTGCAACGAGCTTTCCGCAGAGGCCTTAATTTCATGCCCTTCGCCATCATCCTGATGGTCGGGGCGTCCTGCGCTTTCATCAACCCGGCCGGATTCCAGACCAATCTGATGGTCCAGGGGCCGGGCGGATACCGTTTCAATGATTTTGCAAAAGTGGGGCTGCCGCTCACCGTCATCGTCGGCATCGTGGTGCTGGCACTTGCACCCATCGTTTATGGATTCTAGGTTCGGACCTTCCTGCACCCAACAGATTCAGCCATGGAAAACGTCAGGAATCAAAGCGGTGACAAGGACGTGGCCCGGAGAACCCTGAACGTGATCGTATAAGTGTTAGGGCTATAATTATGGAACAAGAGTTAAATAGAGTAAGGAACTTGTATGATACGGTAGCAAAAGAATATGCAGAAACATTCTCTGGTGAACACGAAAAGAAACCGAAAGACCAAGAAATACTCCACAGATTTTCGCAAGAGATCGGGGACAGAAGGCCGGTCTGGGATTTCGGCTGTGGTCCCGGTCAGACCACAAAATACCTGAAAAATCTTGATATTGAAATCTCCGGGCTGGATCTGTCAGAAAAGATATTAGAACAGGCAAGAACAATTCACCCAGAGATACACTTCCGAAAGGGAGATATTCTTGAGCTCGCATTTGAAAACGACTCAATAGCTGGTGTTGTAGCTTTCTACGCTATCGTTCACTTCACAGGAAAACAAGTAGGGATAGCATTCCGTGAAGTATTTCGTGTATTACAGCCAGGTGGAATATTTCTTATCACATACCACATCGGTGAGGAGACAATCCACTTGGACGAGTTTCTCGGTAAGAAGATCGATATAGACTTCATGTTTTTCACTACTGATTTCATTTTCAGTTGTCTAAACGACAGTGGATTTGAAAACATAGAGATAATCGAGAGAGAACCATATCCCGATGTGGAGTACAAAAGCCGCAGGGCTTATGTGTTTGCGATAAAGCCAGTCGTGCGAAAATCGCCCTAACAAGGCAAATGCAGCCGACGCTCGTACCTCGTGCTGCTAGATTTGCATTGTTCGGCGAATCCCAAGTAATCCTCAGACGAGGAAATTAGATCAATGGATAAGAAAACTGTTTATATCGAGACATCGATCATTTCATACTTAACGGCCCGACCATCCAGTGACCTATTGGCAGCGGCCTGGCAAAAAGTTACCCTTGACTGGTGGGACACGCAACGAGACCGAATTGACTTATACAGTCTGTAACTTATGGGAGTATATGAAAATGGCTGATGAAATCATCAAAGAACTCTGGAAAATCAAAGATGCCATCGCAAAGGAATATGGTTGTGATGTTAAGTCACTTGTAGCCCATTTGCGAGCCAAGAAACATGAAGGAGATAAGCAGGTTGTTGACCTCCGATATATGAAGCAAGCTGCCGAACAAAGCACTGAAGCCGAAGCCCGGCCACATGGTTCAGTTAACTCGGAGTCCTCGGCGGGCGCGGCTTAGCTTTCCGTATGCGGTCGTGTTCATGGGAGAAGTGGTTTCCCAGGTGAAGCGACTTGCAGACTTCCCTGAAAGCGGTCGCATTGTGCCTGAGTTTGGAGTTGCTCATCTGAGAGAGATTATACACCCACCTTTTCGTATCGTTTATCGACGCGATGACATCCGGGTTCGCATTGTGCGAGTTTGGCGAAGCGAACGTCTGCTCAAGATGCCTTAGCCCCCGATCCACTGCTGAACCAAAAACTGCACCGGAGCCTGCGGTCCGGTGGTTTCTGCCCGTTAGCCGGGCGGGCCACTTCCCAGGTCTGGAGCTTCCTGCTGATATCAAATCAGCAGATGAACCTATCACCGACGAACGACCTTCCCCTTTGAGGCATAAGGTTCCTCACGTGCATCAGTTACCGCGTAATGACGAAGCGTTTCGCGAGAGGATAAGGTAATTTCATTGTATCGGCTTCCCTGCTCGCCCTTCACGCCGTCATCGGAGATGATCACTCCTGATCCCGTGCCCTGAACCGTTCGGTCCTGAGGACGCTGTTGAAGGTCACCGCAATCTTTTCCAGAGTCTCAACAGACTGGGCACCCAACCCGAAGCCGAAGTCTGCTAAGCTTTGGCGTAGTTGGTCGCCCCAAACCAGTCAACGAGCACAACCGGTTCATCGCCAACTACCCACGCATCATGTCCCGAGGGCAGGACAGAAACATCGCCTGCCCGCAAATCAAACTCAGTGCCATCCTCCATGAGGACATGGATGCGGCCGGATACTTGATACTGAAAGTGCGGAGCCTCACACCATTCCGTGTGAGCCAGAGGTTTGACATCTTCTGACCAGCGCCAACCAGGCTCCAGAGTGAGTCGCCCGATGGTGCCTCCGCCAATGTGGATGAGCTCGACCTTGCCGTGCCTGAACGTGCGTGTCTCATCAGGGGACGCCAGATTCTTGTGTTCTGCTTTAGCCATGATTCGGTACCTTCCTTTCTCGCGGTTGCGATCATTTTCTGGTATAAACAACGAGCCGGATGTGGTCATTCGCCCTCAAGGTAAGGCTGACTCCTATTAAAGGCAATTGGCCGGTGCCGGCATGGCAGGCGTCCACCATTTCATCGCGTATGTTCCGCCATCGTCACAACGCCATTTCAGGGGTGGCGCTGCCGAGGAATTCTTGCCGCCGGAGGATGAACTTGTGCCGGCGAGTTCTTATTGTTGCCTGGATGGCGGCATTTTGGACCGCGTGACGTTGCCGAGAGATGTCCTGCAACGTCAAGAGGCATTCCGCGAATGCCAGCGGCAGAGGGTGGTGGTACACCGCATTTGCTCATGGAGATGGAAGGCGGGAAAAGCTTTTCACGAAAGGAGGGATGAAGCAAGCAGATAGGTTGGGTAGAACGCCTGCAACCATGGAAAGAGGAGAGAGAATTAAAAAGTTGGGGTGCGTAAATCTGGAGGAGGGTCTTTTATGAACTCCGTTGAGTTGCTTCTGTGAACCGCTAAACGGGATGAGGACGATGACATGAAACGGAAGAGCAACATACGTGGAATGACGTTGGGGTATTGGCCGCCGATGGTGGTCGGCTTGGCCTTGATTGTTGCGTTGGCGATGCTTTGTCCCGGCGGGATCAGCACCGCTGAAGCGGCTGGGAAACAGCCCGGCAAGGCTCCGGCGGAAGCTGCTCCGGCGGCAAAAGCAGCGCAAAAACCAGCGGAACAGCCTGTGGAAAAGCCTGCAGAGAAACCCGCAGAACCGGCCGCGATGGCTCCAATCATCAACCCGGAAGCAGACAAACTGCTGCGGGAGATGGGCGAATATCTCAAGAACGCTCAGCAGTTCAGCTTCCAGGCTGAGATAACGTTCGACGACGTGCTCCCCTCGGGACAAAAGATCCAGTTTGGCGCCACGGAGGATCTGGCAGTGCACCGTCCCGGCGAAGCATACATCGAGTACCGAGGCGACCTCGGCGTCAAGCGCTTCTGGTACAAGGGGGATACCATTACCCTTTATGATCCCGGGAATAATTTGTACGCCACCGAGAAGGTGCCGGCGAAATTCGATGAAGCGATCGATCAGGTGATGAAGGAATTCGGGTTTTCCCCTCCCCTGGTTGACGTCCTTTACAGTGATCCTTACAAGCTGCTGATCACGAGAGTACAATTTGGCCTCTACATTGGCTTGAGCATGGTTGATGGCACACGCTGTCATCACCTGGCGTTTGTGGATAAATACATCGACTGGCAGATCTGGATTGAGGACGGCAAGCAACTCGTGCCACGAAAGATCCTGATCACATACAAGACGATTCCGGGAGCGCCCCAGTTCACTGCCGTCCTGTCCGATTGGGACTTTGCGACGCCTCTTGCCAATACGCTTTTTTCGGCCTCGCTTCCGGCAGGCGCTCAAAAGATCGAGTTTGCCAGGCTGGCCAAGAGTTTAGAGAAGAAAGAATGAGCACAGGAGTCTAATCATGGAAAACAGTAGAAGATGGCAAATGAGAAAACGGCGCCTCATGCTGGTGATCACCCTGTTGGCCGTGAGTCTTTTGATCATGCCCGAGGGAACTTTTGCACGAGGTTTCGGTGGCGGCGGCTTTGGTGGTGGTGGCTTCCGTGGCGGTGGTGGCTTTGGTGGCGGCGGATTCGGCGGGTTTCGCGGTGGCGGGGACTCAGGCTCTCATTTTGGGGGTGGCGGTCTGGGTGGTGGTGGTTTCGGCGGCGGCGGCCTGGGCAGCATCAGTCACTCCGGGGGGGATGCCGGCGCCGGCCACGACTGGAGCTCCGGCAGCCGCAGCGGTGATTTTTCCGGTGCGCAGCAGGCTAACGTAGAAGACCGCCAGCAGGGGATGACCCAGCGCCAGCAGGACCGCCAGAGCTCAGCGGGCCAGGACCAGCAGAATCGCTCCAATGAAGCCAATTCCCTGCAGCAGAACCGTTACAGCGAAGCCAACAATTTGCAGCAAACGCGTGTGAACCAGGTCAACACCATGCAGCAAAACTATCACGGTAACTGGAATGGCTACTACAACAATTGGAGCGGCTATTACGCTGGAGCGGCACTGGGGGGCTTCGCCCTGGGCGCCGTTGTGGCGAGTTTACCGGCCTATTACACCGTCGTCAATGTTGGCCCCAATCCATACTACTATTCCGGCGGGGTCTACTATGCCGCGCAGGGATCACAGTATGTGGTCGTGCCTCCCCCACAGGGAGCCGTGGTGCCGACTGTGCCGGACTCATGCATCAGTGTCTTTTCGGGCACCGACTCCTATATGGACTGTAATGGGGCTTATTACGCGCAGGTAGCCGGTGGCTACCAGATGGTGCCGCCGCCCATTGGCGTTATGGTATTTAGTCTACCCAGCGGTGCGGTCGCAACAAATGTCAACGGTCTCTCCTACTTCAAATTCGGCGGCGCCTACTACCAGCCCTATTACAGTGGTGGTGACGTCTCTTACACCATTGTCGCAGATCCTACGGGAGGGCAGTGAGACTGCTCAAACCGTCGCCGAATCTTTTTGCAGCAAGGTGCCTCTTACCATGCCGTTTGGGGGAAGTTCTAAGTAGTACACACGGGCATAAGTTTGTGCATGTTTCCGGTGGGCAAAAGAAACCTGCCCACCCTACGGAACCGGAAACACTGTAGGGTGGGCACAGCTTTACCGTGCGCACCGGAACTGGCCGCCGATTTCCGCCCATGCGGACTAGTGTCCCTCCGGAAACTCATTGATCGAGTTGAACGAGCGTAGGGGTGGACTTTATGTCCGCCCGCAATTGGCAATGATTTCGGCGCATTTCGGGAGGGGTTAAACCCCTCCCCTACGGTCTAAGTATACCGGATAGGAATTTCCATTTTTTTAACCACGAAGGACACGAAGATCACGAAGAAGAGTACAGAGATCATTGTGAAAACATTCCTTCGTGTTCTTCGTGGTGAGATGTTGATCAAAGTTCGCCCGAAAGGCGCTGTCTTGAGATCTATGGAGTTTCCGGATGGAAACTAAGTACCCGGATGGCATGCTTTTCCCAAAAGTACCGTTAATCTGACAACAAAACCACAACCACTCAGGACCCAGTACTATTCTTTCCGCTGTCCATTTGCCGGTCGCACGTGAGCACGCCGGGGTAAATGGACCCTTTGAAGCTGGCTGTGGGATGTGATAGATTAGACTTTGTTGAGCGCAGGAGTGTGACCGGATCGTACGGGAATTTGCATTTTTTAACCACGAAAGACACGAAAATCACGAAAGAGGGCACAGAGATCAATGAATCCATTTGTTCATCTGCACGTTCACACCGAATTCAGCCTTCTTGACGGGGCCATCCGCTTGCAGGACCTCATCCAGACTGCTCAGACCTTCCATATGCCTGCGGTCAGCATCACCGACCATGGCAGCATGTTTGGTGCGCTGGAATTCTACGAACGGTGCCAGAAGTCGGGGATCAAGCCGATCATCGGCTGCGAGGTGTACCTTGCGCCGAAGAGCCGCTTTGATCGTCACGGCAAGGTTGAAGGCAGTGGCAACGGCGAGGAAGATCGAAACTACCACCTGCTGCTCCTGGCAAAGGACCACACCGGGTATGAAAACCTTATGCAGTTGGTGACCCTTGGCTATCTCGAGGGCTTCTATTACAAACCCAGGATCGATAAGGAGATTCTGCGGCAGCATCATGAAGGGCTTATCGGGCTCTCCGCCTGCCTCAAGGGAGAAATTGCGACCCTCCTGCTGCGCAATCAGGAACCGGCGGCGCGCAAAGTTGCCCTGGAATATGCCGATATTTTCGGAGCGGGCGATTTCTACCTGGAACTTCAGGCCAACGGCCTTCCCCAGCAGGCTCTTGCCAACCAGGCGCTGATCAAGATCGGGCGTGAGCTCAGCCTGCCTCTTGTGGCCACCAACGATTGCCACTACCTGCGCAAGGGCGATGCCCGCGCCCATGAGATTCTTCTCTGTATCCAAACCGGCAAGACGGTCCTCGATGAGAAACGCATGAAATTCCACACGGACCAGTTGTATTTCAAATCTCCCGATGAGATGTTTCACGAATTCGCCGAAGTTCCCGACGCGCTGCAGAATACGCTGCGCATTGCCGAGCAGTGTGGCTTGGATATTGATTTGAAGACGCATCACTTTCCGTTGTTTCCTCTGCCCGCCGAAGAAAGCCTCGAAGCGTGTTTTGAACGCACCGTGCGGGAAGGCTTCGACCAGCGCATGGCGGTCATTCGCAGAAAGCGGCCGGAGTTCGGGGCGCGGGAGGAAGATGACTATCGGAAGAGGCTCCAATATGAGTTGGATGTGATTCACAAAATGGGGTTTCCCGCCTATTTTTTGATTGTTGCCGATTTCATCAATTATGCCAAAAAACGCGGCATTCCGGTGGGCCCCGGTCGCGGTTCCGCGGCGGGCAGTCTGGTGGCCTACGTCATGGGCATCACTGATCTCGATCCCATCGAACACGTTCTTCTCTTTGAGCGCTTTCTCAACCTGGAACGGATCAGCCTGCCGGATATCGATGTGGACTTCTGCGTTAATGG
>JADGQM010000183.1 GCA_017881795.1 Syntrophobacteraceae bacterium | reverse complement strand
CCGATTACCATTGCCATTCTTCTCAAAATTGTTTTATAAGAATCAGTTTGCTTTCAAACATACAGATTATTTTAGAGATCGTGAGGAGAAGCCGATATGGCTCGGGTAACAATCGAAGATTGTTTGGAAAAGGTTGACAGTCGGTTTGCTCTGGTGCACCTGGCGGTGCGCAGAGTCCTGCAATTACGCAGTGGGGTTCCTCGCTTGATGGACCGCCCTAAGAACAAAGATGTGGTTCTCGCACTACGTGAGATTGCAGCCGGCAAGGTAACTCCGGAAAACGTGCGCGAACTCGAGGACATGCGCCTCCTGACTGCGATCACCCCCCCGGAAAAAGAAGATTCGAGCCGGATCGAGGTGAGGGAAAATTTCGAGGCAGAGACCAAGTACGACGCCTCATTAGAATATGATGATCAGGGCGAATTTCCCGATCAGGATAAGGAGTAGGTCAGGGCAGTCTGATTGGCTCTTAGCTCTTGGCTGGTGGCTCTTGTAATGGAATGCATGTACGTCTGCGGCCAGCTCCCGGTGCTGACGCCCTGGTGGCGTCTGGAAGCCTGAGTCGGAGCACCTTCTTCAGGCGGTAGAGAGATGTCGTGATGGCAAAGAAGTATGATTTAAGTTGCCTCGAAAAGCGGGACCTTCTGAATGAAGCCGCTGTTTCATTAGAAACGTTGCGCTCATGGGGTGAGCATTATGAGGAGGTCGGATCGCTTTATGAGGCGGTTGACTTCTATGAAAAAGGCGGTTTCAGGGATGCCCTTACCCGGCTTCTCCCGAAAGCTCAGGACGCCGGCAACGGCTTTCTCTTTCGTCGTGTTTGTCGCATCCTGGGACACGAGCCCGTTCCTGAAGAGTGGCTTGATCTTGCCAAACGGGCGGAAGAACTCGGGAAACTAACCTTTGCTGCCGAAGCATATCGTCTCGGCGGGGTCGTGGACTCACCCGGCGAGGCGAATGCCTGACCGTGGCGGGAAAGAAACAACCGATCACACTTTGCGCTTTTCCCGATCTTGACAAGCCAGGAAACCGTGTTTACGGGTTTGTTAAGCAACGGGATCGTTCATCCTGAATTCGACGCAGCCACGGAGGAATGGTAGTACGATGGGTAAACAAGACTATTATGAAGTCTTAGGTGTATCGCGCCAGGCGGAGGAAGAAGAAATAAAAAAGGCCTACCGAAAACTGGCTCTCAAATACCATCCCGACCGAAACCCGGGGAAGAAAGAAGCGGAGGAATACTTCAAGGAAGCTGCGGAAGCCTATGAGGTCCTGCACGATCCTCAAAAACGCCGGATGTACGATACCTATGGCCATGAAGGACTGCAAGGTTCAGGATTCAGTGGATTCCATGGGTTTGAAGATATCTTCAGTTCTTTCGGTGATATTTTTCAAGATTTCTTCTTTGGATTTGGCGGTTCATCGCGGACCCAAACCGCCTCCCAGCCCGGTAATGATCTCCTGTATGACATGACCCTTAGCTTTGAAGAAGCAGTTTTTGGGGTGGAGAAGGAAATTCAAGTCCAGACTTTTGTCGAATGTGATCGCTGCAGTGGCAGTGGTGCTGAGCCTGGCACCAAAGAGACAACCTGTCCGATGTGCCAGGGAAGCGGTCAGGTGGTGCAATCCCAGGGTTTTTTCCGCATCAGTACGACGTGTTCCCGGTGCCACGGCGCCGGAAGAGTACTCGTCTCACCATGCAGTCATTGCCGCGGGCAGGGCCGCGTGAAACAACCGAAAAGGGTTGAGGTGAAAGTCCCTGCGGGAGTGGATACAGGAACGCGCTTGAGGCTTCGAGGTGAGGGAGAAAGTGGTTATCGCGGCGGCCTTTCGGGCGATTTGTATGTCAGACTGAATGTTAAGCCTCATGAATCCTTCGAACGAGATGGTGACAATCTTTATGGGAAGGTTGCCATCTCCTTTGTACAGGCCGCTCTGGGGGATCAGGTTGAGGTTTCCACCCTGGAGGGCAAGAAAACGATCCACATTCAGCCCGGCACTCAGCCCGGTTCGGTGATTCGCTTCCCGGGCGATGGTGTACCGCGGTTGCGTGGCAATGGTCGGGGCGATTTTTTCTTTGAAGTTCAGGTCAAGATTCCTGCACGCCTCTCGCCGCGCCAGGAAGAGTTACTGCGGGAGTTAATGGAAATTGAAAAAAAAGGGGGCGAGGAGAAGGTGAGAAAATGGCCCTGGCCTCGCCACAAGGATCGCGAGAAGGATGCTTCTTCAAGCCACTCGCGAGAGGCGATGTCGTGAAGATGCCTTTTAGGATCGAGTGAGGAGTAGAAAAGTGCGGCAAAGGGCAGCTTCCGGTCAATTCGGAGATTTCAAAGCATCGGCGCTTTATTGTCCCCGTTGTAAGCGAGCCATGCCGGTGCGGAGCCGGCTGTTGTTGATCCTCCCGGATGGAGAATTGCACGAATATCTGTGCCAGGCGTGTGCTTCCTCATTGGGCACCAAGACCGTGCGGCAGGCTCAGGAATCGCAGCTTTTCATGCCTTGATGGTTTCTAATATCATTGACTTCGCAAATGAGTGTCCTGCAAAACCCCCACATCCTAACATTCCGGTGCAAGCAAGAATTCTTGAGGTGCTCCCAGCACGGGATTGGTGTTCTGGTCCAATCCGAGGCCGGGCGTTTCACGGAAATGACCAGGAGGGGGGTTGGGAGAGAGTTTTGCGGGGGCCTCCAAATGATGAGCTGAAATGAGGGTAGGGTTATGATTGAAGCGGAGGGCTTGACGAAATACTACGGTCCGCTGCCGGCCATCAGAGATGTCACCTTCACGGTCGAACGGGGTGAAGTGGTCGGTTTTCTGGGACCGAATGGCGCGGGCAAGTCGACCACGATTCGTATTTTGACCTGCTACATGCCACCAACTACTGGAGTGGCACGGATTGACGGTCTGGATTGCTTTGCCCGGTCACTGGAGGTCCGCGAAAGAGTGGGCTATCTGCCGGAGAGCGTGCCTCTCTATGCAGAATTAACGGTGAAGGGCTTCCTTCGTTTTGCTGCCGGAGCAAAAGGGGTCGAGGGCAAGAAACTGGAAGGAGAAGTCAGACGAGTCATTGCCATTTGTGGCCTGGAAAATGCCGCCCATCGCATCATCGGGCATTTGTCCAAGGGCTTCAGGCAGCGGGTTGGCCTGGCCCAGGCTCTCCTCAAAAACCCGTCGGTATTGGTTCTCGATGAACCAACCATCGGTCTCGACCCGGCCCATATCATTGAGATCCGCCGTCTTATTGAGGAACTGCGCGAAGAGCACACGATTCTTTTGAGCAGCCATATTCTCCCGGAGGTGGCCCAGATCTGTCAGCGCGTGCTGATCATAAACAAAGGCCAGATCGTGGCCACTGACACACCAGCTAACCTGACCAGGCAGTTGCAGAAATCTGCCCAGATCCAATTGCGGGTCGGCGGGCAAGCCAGGGAACTGGCCCCGGTTCTGGAGAATTTGGGTGGTGTTCAGAAAGTGTCGCTGGTCGATACGGATCACCAGAAACTGTTTGTGGAAACCGATCGGTCCGGGGATCTGAGGCCCGAGATTGCACGTCTGGTTGTCGCCAAAGGCATTGATCTGCTGGAGCTTAAACTTGTGGATCTGAGTCTTGAGGATATCTTTATACAGTTGGTGACGGAAGAACCGTCCCAGGAGGGTAGCCAATCATGAAGGGCTTTGTTGCGGTCTACCGAAAGGAACTCTACAGCCTGTTTGCTCTACCTGTCTTTTATGCGGTTGCTTTCACGTTCCTGGTTCTTGCCGGCTACTTCTTCTACAGCGCTATTGTCTACTACAATCTGCTCAGCTTTCAGGCCGGTCAAAATCCAATGATGGCCAAGCAGATGAATCTTATGGAAATGGTCCTGAGGCCCTTCTTTTTTGATCTCAGTATTGTCCTGCTGCTTATCTCTCCGCTTCTAACCATGCGCCTCTATGCTGAAGAACGGAAAACCGGCACCATGGAACTTCTTCTCACCTATCCCCTGCCGGACCGGTCAATCGTTCTCGCAAAATTTGCCGCCGTGGTGAGTGCTTTCGCGGTAATCTTGGCGGGCACTCTCCCCGGCATTTTTCTCTTGGACTACCTTGCCAATCCAGCATGGAAAGCCATTCTATGTGGTTATCTGGGCATCCTGCTCCTCGGATCTTCCTTCATGTCGCTCGGTGTTTTCACCTCCTCCCTCACCCAGAATCAAATCATCGCGGCGGTGCTTTCCTTCGGGGCCCTGCTCATGCTCTGGGTGATCGGGTGGGCCAAATCTTATGTCGGTTCAACCATGGGAGAGGTTATCGATTACCTTTCCATCGTTAAGCACTTCGATACCTTTGCAAAAGGGATACTTGATTCAAGGGATCTCCTCTACTACCTGATTTTCATTGTGTTTTTCCTTTTTCTCACGTTGCGGCAGGTGGCAACTTATCGATGGCGAGGCTAAAGGAAAGGAACTCCACCATGGCAGGCAAAAGCACGCACAGTCGAGTATGGAGCTACGGTTCGAGCACGGTGCTCTCAACGCTTTTCTTCGTGGGCATCCTGGCCTTTCTTGCGTTGATTGCAGAACGACATCCCTGGCGTGTGGACATGACCGAATCGGGGACGTTCACACTCTCAGAGCAGACGCGCAACATTCTCAATTCTCTTCAACAACCGATTGAGATCAAAGCCTTTTATGCCACTGCGGCGCCGGAACAGACCAAAGCCAAAGATCTTCTGGAGACCTATCGTTACGCCAGTAACAAGGTCAACTATGAATTCATTGACCCCGACCGTCAGCCTGATATGGCCCGGCGCTTTGAGGTTCGCTCTTACGGGACGCTGGTGCTGGAAGGATATGGTAAAAAACAGTCCATCCAAAATGCCGATGAGGAAAGTATCACCAACGCTGTCCTCAAACTCAGCAGCAACGAACAGAAGAAGATCTATTTTACTATAGGTCATGGCGAACACTCGCTTGAGAAGAGCGACAAGGAAGGGTATTCAGGGGTACGCGAGGCTTTGGAGAAAGAGAATCTGGTCGTGGCCGATCTGAATCTCCTCCAGCAGGCGCAGGTTCCTGCCGATGCGGCAGCGGTGATTGTCGCCGGACCACAAAAGCCGTTCTTTCCCCAGGAACTCTCAAGTTTGAAAGCATACCTCGAGAGCGGCGGAAAACTGATGGTTCTTCTCGATCCTTACCGGGATGGGGGGTTCACGCAGTTTTTGAAGGATTACGGCGTGGGACTGGGTGATGATGTCATAATCGATAAACTCAGCCGTGTCTTCGGCGGCGACTATCTCATGCCGGTGGTAATGCAGTATGGCACTCACCGGATCACGGAGAATTTCGATCTGGCTACCTTTTACCCCGAAGCCCGTTCCGTGACTCCCGCCAAGGAACCCCCGCAGGGCGTTCAGCTGGAGCCCCTTGCCTCAACTTCGGAAAACGCCTGGGCAGAGAAGAATCTCGATATGCTCAAGGGCGGCGAAGCGAGTTTTGATGAAAAAGAGGATACCCCAGGGCCGGTATCAATAATCGTTCTCGCAGAGATCGAACGCAGCAAGCAAACCAAACCGGGAGAATCCAAGGATGTTCAGGGAAAGGACAGCGAAGAACCGGCTGCAGAGGACAACATGACGAAGCCGAATCCGGCATTCCTGATTGTTGCCGGTGATTCGGATTTTGCTGCAAATACCTATTTCGGACTGTCGGGGAACGGGGATCTTTTTCTGAATATGGTCAATTTCCTTGCCGAAGAGAAGAATCTCATCACCATCAAGCCGCGAGGGAAGTCTCAGCAGCCGATGCTGATGACGGAGACTCAGGGCTGGGTCGCGTTTTTGGTGGTGTTGGTGTTGGTGCCGCTGCTGGTCTTATTTTCCGGCCTGGCGGTTTACCGGGTGCGGAGGTCCCAGCGATGAAGTGGCGCAGTTCGCTCGTCTACCTATTGGTGCTTCTGCTGGTGGGTGGCTATTTCTATTACTTTGAGGTGGTTCAGAAAAGGCAGAAAGAATTGGCCGCCAGGGAGGCCAAAAAGGTGTTCCAGTTTCAGGCGGAACAGATGAGCGGCCTCACGATTAAGCCCAAGGATAAAGAGGCGGTTCAGATAAAGAAAGAAGGGCAATGGGAAATCGTTGAGCCGATCAAGGCGGAAGCAGATAAATCTTCGGTGAACGAGTTCCTCAACGCCCTATTCAACCTTGAAGCCGAGCGTGAAGTGGTGGCTGCTCCTGACGATCTGAAACCCTTTGGGCTGCACGAGCCATCGCTTGTCATCAGCTTCCGGACTGGTGAACAGAAGGTGGAATTACTTATTGGCGACAAGAACCCGGTGGGAGATGGTTCCTACGCCAAGACGTCCGATGGGACGAAGGTTTTTTTGATCGCCGAGGGAAATCGCTCGGTTCTGGATAAGGGCCTCAACGAATTAAGAAGAAGACAGCTTTTTACCTTTCAATTGGATGATGTCGTTGCCCTTAACTTGGCGTACCGAGAGGGGAACATCATAGCCGTTGAGCGGGCGGCGGATGAAAAGGCGTGGAAGGTCTTCGGGGACTCGGAAATCAAAATCAAGCAAAGCAAAATGGATAATTTCATCGAGCAGATCCATTGGCTAAGAGCTCAAAATTTCTTGGAGAATGAACCAAAGAACCTGCTGACTTATGGGTTGGAGCCTCCTCTGGTGACCGTGACCTTACGGCTGAAATCGGGTGAGAATGCCGAACTCCGTCTTGCCAAGAAAGAGAAAGACGAAAAGCAAATTGCCGCCTTCAGTTCGCAACTGCCGGCAGTAGTTCAAGTAGCTGCCAGCATCCTTGATGACCTTCCAGAGGAGCTCTCGGCTTTGCAGGATCGGTCTCTGCTGGGCTTCAAACCTGACGTCGTCAAAGAGGTTAAATGGAGCCTGGGTGACTCCCAAGGCCATGCGGTCCAGATCGATGAGAGCCGATGGGGCCTAAAAGCGGGAGAAGGACAACCGGAGCCTATTAAAGACTCATGGCACGTCCGGTCGTTCCTGTGGGATCTTGGTGATGCTGAGTATCAGAAAAAGCTCGACCCGGCCCCTCCTCTTGCATCCCAACCCTACTGCAGGATCGACCTCCGGAATGCCGAAAAGAGCTTGCTGACCCTGAGCTGGGAGAAGCCTCCCCAGGAAGGGCGCAACCCCGTACCGGTCTGGATTCAAAAGGAAGGCGAGACGCTGGCTGTGAGTGCCGATGCGGACCTCCTGCGGCGCGTCGAATCAGATCTTGAGCGACTCAGCCAGCCTGAAAAAGTGAAAAGTGAAAAGTGAAAAGTGAAGAGTGCAGAGCAAGGAACAGGGAATTGGAATGGGGTAGTAAGGAGATGTGGGGCAGGCTTTCCAGCCTGCCAAACCTATATGCGGGCCAAGACAGCAGCGAATGCATCCTGAATAACATCAGAGGCCAGCGGTGAACACGCCAATACAGAAACGCCCACCAGCGTCAGCGCCAGCAAATGGCTCACAGGAATCTGTGGCAGATTGACCGGCCGATCTTCACGGTAGCCCCTGGCTGCCAAGGCAAGCGCCAGTTCATCAGCGCGGATCAAAGAACGGTGAAAGAGCGGCAGTACCATGAACTTGGCCTTGTGCAGGAGGTTCTTTCGTTGATTGCCCAGGCGTGATCTGGTGGCCAACGCAACTTCTTCACGTTGATCCATGATCAGGGGGAGGAGCCTGACCGTGAGGGTGACCATGAGCGCGATTCTCTGCGCCGGCAGGAAGGGAAAGGGTTTCATGAACCAGATCAAGGCATTTTGAAGGTCGCGAGGTTTGGTGACCAGCGTGAAAAGCACTCCGTAGCAAAGCATCAGCCCCAGCCTCCAACAGGTCAGGGCGGCAGCGAGCAATCCTGACGTGCTCACCGGAAGCCAGGGTAAAAACGTTCTCTCAGGATCGGGAGAGCCCACCACCTGCACGAGAAAAATGAAAACCAAAAATATTGCCCAGGACTTGAGATCATGCGCCAGGGCTCTCACGGGCAGGCGGCAGCAGGCCATAATGCCGACAAGAACCATGGAAAAGAGCAGGAGCGCCTTCTCGTTCATGTGAAGCAGGCCGAAGGTTGTCAATGCGAGGCCGAGAAAACTGCAGCGGGCATCCCATCGGTGCAGCAGCGAATCTCCCGGAAAGTAGTGAAAAACTAATCGAGAAGCCACGATATCGGTCTTTTTCCAAGCAGGCTGTAGCAAGGTGGTCGGATGTTGTACTGGGGCAGTTCAGAGATGATCGATTGAGGAGGAGCCAGAGCCTTCAGTTCACCCTTGGAGATCACGGCCATCCGATCGGCATGAATGATCACTTTTTCCACATCATGAGTAGCCACAATAACCGTGTGGCCACTCCCATGGAGTTGCAGGATTTGTTCGAGGACCTGACTCACGCCACTGTAATCCAGGTTGGCGAATGGTTCATCAAAAACGAGAATATGGGACTGCATCGCCAGAACCCCGGCAATGGCGACGCGGCGCTTTTCGCCCCCCGATAGAAGATGGCAGGGTCGGTGGTGGAGGCTTGTCAGCCCAACCATGCTGAGTGCTGAGGCCACACGGTCGTTTAC
>JADGQM010000182.1 GCA_017881795.1 Syntrophobacteraceae bacterium | reverse complement strand
GCTTACCAGGCCAAGCACGTTGACCTGCAACTTCTCGCCGGCCGATTTCACAGCTTCCAAATCTTGCCGTGTATAATGCTGCAAACCGAGTACCAGCGTTTTGCGCGCCACTGTGCGCCTGACTACCTCCGCATGCGTAGTGAGCTGGTTTCTGATCGCTGTACGAATTAAGTCAGTACGGTTAGAATAAAAACCTTCCTGCACCAACAAATCGATTTGTCCTAAATCCACAGGACCCAGGTTGATCGTAATTTTCTCAGTTCTCTCGACTTCAGCCACTTTACCCTAGCCTCCCCCACATGTTTACCATCTACATAACATCTGAATACCATCTGTATGGATGGTAATTATGTTTGTTGTTTTGTCAAGGTGCAAAGCTGAAAGCTCGGTGTTTCCTATTGGGATTGCAGCAATGCAAGGATAGGGTGATCTATCCAGAGAAGGCATCATGGTTCCGAGTTTTCGCAAAGAAGCACAGGCCATGCAGGCTAATGCAGGACCAGCAAGTGTGTGATCATTCCATGAAATGACCTATCCTGACTCCCCATGTCGCATAGTGGTGCAGGAAGTAGAGCAGGCTACCGGCGGAGTCCCATTCTTGGGCCCTTTCCTGCTTTCCGGTGCAGCCGCTTGTGTACGCCCGGCATGGGCCTGAACTTATCAGGAACACTTCGTGCGTTAAATCCTTGACGACTTCGCGAACAGACCAAGTCGAGTTGGACCATTCAGCCAGGCGGTCGCGATAATTCTCTGCTGTGGAAGCAGTCATTCATGGCTTCCTGATCAGTGCGCACGCAGGGATTCAACAAGGCTTTCCAGGTTTTGCGGATGCACGCGAATGACGCCGCGGCGTGGGCTGTCAATGTCCGCGATGAGAAAGAACGCGATCGACACAACAAGCGGTAGAACCAGAAGCAGGATGCCTCCCGGTTTGAGGTTTCGCACACCATAGCCGACCAACACGTTGCAGCAGATGGCCATCGCAGCCATCAGGACCCATGCCGCAGTTGGGATTCGGTTCCACCAGGCAGCTTGCGTGTATCCCTGCGAGTTCAATACATCGTTAATGCCCGAAACGACCAGGGCGACCGGGGGCGTTGGTTGCGCTGCAACCGGAGCCAGGATCGCGGACCACAGTTCGGTCTGCAATTGAGCAGTGCGGGCATTGATCTGCCGAAGCTGTTGATCGTTGCGGGTCATATAGGACAAGACACGCTGATCCAGGTAGTTCACTAGCAGCGCACGCACCTTCGCCGCATCTGCGGCCGGCAGCAGGTCAGCCCGCAAGTATTCGGTGCCGATCGCGTTGGCCTCTTCCTCTTCGTAGTTCTTGCGCTGATCGTAACGGCTTACGGCCATCGAAAAACTAAATCCGATGATGAGTGCAAGCAGTGTCAGCGTAGCGGCCAGGATAACGCCTAAGTCTTCACGTATGTCTTCTTCCGGCTTCCGCCATCTCCTGAGAAAGGATGCCCCGATCCGCTCCGAGAGCCACAGTACAAAGAAGGAGAGCACGAAAACAAGCAGTGGGTAGTCCGTTGGGTTGATCATTGGCTATGGCTCCTCTCGTGAACTGATCAATCTATCGCCATGAGTGGTTTGGGCTTTGGGTAGCACGGCCCTGGGAGGCGGTCAAGTACATTCTCGACGGAACCTTTACGCTGTAACCTTGCTGCCGGCGTGGATGGTCAAACACGAGAATAGTTCCCAAATCGAGCGATTTTTTGTAAGATGGTCCCAATGTCCCGGTATTTGTTATTATGAAGCTTCGCCCATACACGAAGAAGAGAGGGTAACAAAATACGATGATGAATGGCCTGGCCGAATTGGATCAACTTATCAGGGCTAACGACGTAACTATGGAGCTAGAGAAGGTCGCCACCAACCCGATCCTTGCCGCGAGCAGCGAGGAGGAGGGGCTGGAACACTACCGATGTGAGCTTTTGAGGCCCGGTGAGCGATTGGATGTCTATCTTTCTCTTCGCGCCGAAGATGGTCCGCCCACCCTGATGGATGTGATCTTCATGCTGGCTCTGGACGCGTCTGGGTGCGACATGCTGGCGGGGTTCGAAAAATATAGAGACAAGTGGTATGGTTTTTTCGGCGATTCCAGTGGAAAACCCAAGGAAATGGAGTTCTTCTGGGAAGAACTGGAAGGGCGTTGCAGACAGACCGAGAGGTTTGAAGATTTTCTGGGACCGTCCGCCTACGGGAAATTAATCAACTTCATGGGACTGGAAGAGGATGATGACCTGAACCCTTCGGCGGGAACCTTGATGGTTCCCTCGACCTCAGCATCAACACGGCTTCTATCGCCTTCGCCCGAAGATGTTCAAGAGCATTAGGAAGAGATTGACGAAGTCCAGGTATAGTCGAAGCGCTCCGATAACGGCGCCTTTTCGTTCGCTTTCTTCATCGCCGAAGCCTTGAAGGGCCATGGCTTTGATCTGCTGAGTATCATACGCGGTCAGCCCGACAAAAATAATAACGCCGGCATAGGTCACCAGCCAATAAATCATCTCGCTCCGCAGGAAGATATTTACCAGTGATGCGATGACGATCCCGATCAGTCCCATGAACAGGAAGCTTCCCCACGAGGTCAGGTCGCGCTTGGTTACGTAGCCATAGAGGCTCATCGCCCCAAATGTGCCCGCTGTGACGAAGAAGGTATTGGCGATGGACGCGCTCGTGTACGCAATGAAAATGGCGGAGAGGGTGAGACCGTTCAGAGCCGAATAGATAAAGAACATCAAGGCCGCAGTGGTTGCCTGGAGGCGGCCGATGGCGGCGCTAAGAGCCATGACCAGCCCCAGTTCTGCGATAATCAGACCAAAGAACACCAACTGGCTTCCAAAAATGAAATTGAGTAACGCCGGGCTGGAAGCCGTCATGAGGGCAACCACTGCCGTGGTAGCGAGCCCCAAGCCCATCCAGTTGTAAACGCGGGCGACGAAATTCGTCTGAATTACTGCGGCCTGCTCTCTCCGAGGGTAAATGCGATCATCCATATGGTGGGTCCTTTTCTCAGCAAATCAGTTCAAATCACTTTGCGGCAAACTATGCCGAGCGTAAAATAAGGTTTGTGACGGCCCAGGTCAATCCCGAAAGGTTGGCGCCTCGACGGCCAGGGTTATCAAAAAGCTTTGGTCCTCGGAGAATCAAGAAAACTCATTGTGTTGACAGCGCATATTCATTATGCTCGGGAAGAGCATGCTGGCCAGGCTCCGGAGAAAAACAAATTCCGGTCGTAGAGAACAATAACCATTGAGATTCGCCATGACTGATCGCTTCACCCGTGAACAAATCAAAGAATTGAACGAGCTGCAACGAAAGTACTTCAATGAGAATGTGGATATTTTTGAACCTCCCCTCCCAAAAGGAGTCCCGGCGCGTTTGAAAGCCACGGTGCAGGCAAGCGGCCTTCGACCGGGCGAGAAGGTGTTGGACGTGGGAACCGGCACCGGAATTCTCATCCCCTATATTCTCAAATATCGGCCTTCCGAGATCCACGCTTGCGACATCGCTGAGCAGATGCTGGAACGTGTAAAGCAAAAATTCCCCCGGGTGATAACCCACCTGGGAGATGTGAGCGGCCTGCCACTTCCGGATGACAGCCTGGATGTCGCCTTCATCAATGGCTGTTTTTCCAACATCCTGGATAAGTCGAAAAGCCTCGATAACCTCCACCGCCTGCTGCGACCGCAGGGCAGGTTAGTCATCAGCCATCCTCTGGGCCGAAACTTCATCGTCGAATTGAAACAACACACGCCTTTTCATCTCGATTTGTTGCCTGATGAGGCGGACGCAAAGGAATTGCTTGAACGATATGATTTTGAAATCCTGGAGTTCCGGGACGAATTTGCCTTCTACCTCGTTGTCGCGAAAATCAGGAAAAGCAACAAGGAAACGGCGGCTCCTTCACCTCGCCAGTTTGGGGATTGGGTCCGCATCCAATAGCTGCGAAAGTAGTCTTTCCAGGTTGTCAACAGGGTCCTTTAGGGGGAAGAGGTGAATATCGCCATCGGCAATGATCTCGGCAACGACCGGATCTTCGATCGGGGCGCCCTTGCTCCTTGTGAGCCGAGCGATTTCGTCAGCCAGACGGCCAGTCCCTTCAATCACAACGATAGGCCAGTTATGACGCACACTCTCCAGAACTTCTTCTTTGGCGATGGGGCCGCCATTGACGAGAATGGTCACCGCATTGATCCCTTCCGCCAGAGATTGGGCCAGGCTATATAAAGTGGAAGTCTCATCTCCCCACTCCTGGCTTTCTACCAACACAAAGTGCGAATGGTTAGGGTCGAGGGGAACGCGGTCCTCACCAGCAGTCACCGCCAGGCCACCGGGGTAGGTGACCTTTCCTGCAGGAGCCACGCCCAACAAGAGAGAATGGCGGCCCCTTGCGGCCACTCCTTGCCCGATCACGGCCATTACGCCGGACTGAGTACCGCCATCCATAATGAGGGCCTCCATGTCCGCAGCTAATCTGGCGATGCCCCGGCTGCACAACTGCAGGAGGAGAGGAGTTAAAGACTCATCCTGGCCCGAGGCGCCTCCGAACATTAGGATCAGTGCCTGCGGTCGCGGGATATCCAGGACCCTCAGTATCTCGACCGCAGTGGTTCCCCTTGGTGGCGCCACCAATATTGCTCTGTTACCATTGGGGAAAATAATTTCGCTTCGGTTCATCTCTTGAATGGCTTCTTGCCTATCCCTGACAGCAGGCAGGGATCTAATAATTTCACTCCCAGTGGGCATTTCCGAACATCTATTTCAGCTTCAGGTTAACGCCGTTTCCCTTCGCTCCGGTGCTCTGCTGCGGGCTGCCAATGCTCGGCTCCAGAACGAAAAGCCTCCTGGGTTCGACTTTGCCCGATTCCAGAAGGTACTCTTTAACTTTCAGCGCCCAATCGTAGGCAAGCGAACGCAAATCGTCATCGGTGACCTGAATCTTCGTCAGAAGCTGAGTTTTCATCTCTTCGGGAGAAGGTTTCTTACTGAAATCCAATTTGAGGAAGCCCCCTTTCGGGAATTCCTCATCATAGGCCATCTTCAGGTATTTTGGGGCCTCATCCGGAGCGACCGTAACCTGGTCGACGGAAACCGCAACTTCTCCTTTGGTGATGATCTGCTTCATCTTCTGGATCTTGAGCTTCTTTTCAAAGAGGTTCTGCGTCAGGATCTCCTTTCCTTTTTCGGCTTCCACACAGCCCTGAAGGTCAAGTTCCAGGTTTGGACGATCGCGAAGAATTGTGGCCATGGCGTCGAGTTTCTTGGCGCTTGCTTCCGGTATTTTCCCAGTGGCGTAATCCATGTCCACGTGGTCGATTTCGCCCACGCCCTGAGGGATGAGGGCTCCCAGGACCGCGAAAGGCGCCGTCACCGCCTTCATCAGGATATTCTTGAAAGTATTGATGATCACCTCGCCGAAGCTGAACTTGGGGTCATCCAAATTGCCGTTTACTGGAATTCCCAACTGGATTTCGCCCTTGCTATCCTGCAGGAGCGAGATCGCGAATTTTACCGGAAGGGTCGTCGCATCAGGGCTGTCCACTTTATCCCCGAGGGTCAGGCGGTCGAACACGATGTTGTTTTTCAAATCGAGTTTCTTCTTGGCAATGAGGTATTTCAGTTCGAGATGAAGATTACCTTTTTCAAGGGTATAGCCGACATATTTTTGCGCGTAGGGGTTCCATCGGGTCAGGTCGATGTTCTTGAAGTTCACCGCAAGATCCACATACAGATTGTCAGGGAATGGGTTGATCTTTCCCGTGATCTCCAGGGGGGAGCTCCGGTAGAGTTTCCCGCGAAGGTTTACGTCGGCGAGCATGTCCTTCCCGGTGGATATTCCGGCGATGGTCCCTCCGATATCGAACAACTCGGCACGAAAGTTGGGTTTGATATGGTTGTCAGAGAACGCGATTTCGCCACCTTGAAGGGTGACCTGATCGATCTTGATCGCTGCCGGCGGCTCGGCTTTCTTTTCAAGGATCGCGGTTTGAGGCTTTTGGGGAGGCCCCCCGGCTCGTTTCACCGGTGTGGCCTCAACTGCCTTAACCGTCTTCTTCTCAGCTTCACCGCCTTTCACTTGAACAATCCCGGAACCTTGCCGAGCTTCCGTGTCAGACCCGAGGATCTGCAGAATGTTTATCTTTCCCTCGGGGCTGATGGTTATCCGCGAGAAGAATTCCTTAATGCCAATCTTGGTGATGCTGGCTCGGGTGGGATTGACGCCGGCATCGATTCCATTTAAGTCCAGACTTTTACAGAAGAAGAAATCGTCTCCCTTGATCTTATCCACGGAAGCCAAATCGGAAAGCGAAACATCTCCCGTGTATGACAAGCTGAGGTCACTCTCTTTTGCCTTTCCCAGCAGCAGATTTCCGGCAGCGGAAAGCTTCCCTCCCGTCAGTTTGAGTTTGATATCCTCAGGCAGATACGGCTGAACCGGCAGAATTCCAATGTCTTTGAGGGTAAGTTTGAGGTCGGCGAACTCTGGGGCGATAGCCACCTCTCCGTCGGTCTGAAAAGTGCCGCCTTCATTCACCCGGAAGGAGAGGGCGATTTTGCTCTTGCTGTCCTTCTCCACCGAAACGTTCTGACCATCCAGGTTGATCTGGTCGACTAAAATTGTTGCAGGTTCGGGAATCATTCGGTCCTCGAACCGGACCTGGCCGTCCTCGATGATGGCTTTGCGGAGCAAAAACTTCCACGAGGCTTGCTCAGTCGCGGCGCTTTCCTCGGGCGCAGCCCTTCCTGATCCCGAATCAGGAGCAGATGGAACAAGGGTCAGGAGATTGAATTCTCCATTTTTCTCCCGGACGGAAGCGATCTTTGCATGCTTAGCAGAGAGCTCGCCGATGGTAAGTTCCTTTCGGACCAGGTTCATGGCACTTTCTTTGACCTGGAGCGAGGGGATCTCGATAAAATTGGCTGCTTCATCCGGTTTCTTCAGCTTCAGGGAGGTGACGGTTGCCATCAGATCCGAAAGCTTGACATCCGGTCCCTTACTGTCTGCTTCGAGGCGCAGTGAAGTCTTGAGATCCAGTCGCCCATCGATCACGTCAAAGAGCAGGCGCCTCCGGTAGTAAGGAGCATATTTGGCGAGCGCGATTTCCGCGAAGCCCACCGTGCCTTCATAGCGAAGAGGATCGACAGCAAGCGAGCCCTCAATGCCGAGAGTCTCCTTGGCTTCGGTTTTGGCGTTAAACTTTATGGCGGCCTTGGAACCGGGCGCGGTGCTGAATTGGCTCACTCTCAAGGCAACGCCCTCAAGCGAGGTCCGAAACTCCGGTTCCGTCGCACGATCGGCGAATCCAACCCTCCCGTCTGCGATTTCAAAATCATCCACCACGAACAGGAAACCCGACTCCTTTTTATCTCCTGCGGGCGCAGTCTTGCCGGCGCCATTGTCGGCCACAACAAGCGTCTGCAAATTGACTTTGCCGTCCCTGTTTCGCCACACATCCAGTTCGGGGGACTCGAAGAGCACTTTGGAGAGATGCAGTTTGCCGGCAAGAGGTTCGAAGGATTCAATGGAGACGTCGACCCGCGGCAAGCTGATCAGTTTCGAGTCACTGGCGTCGACGGCTTCGAAATCGGTCAAGGCTATCCCGCCGGTGATCTTAAACACGGTCTCCTCTTCAGCCCTCGAATACGTGGCTCTGGCTTCGGCATCGATTTGTCCCGACCGCACCTTGAATGTGAGCTGTGGGGGTAGATAGGCGAGGTAATCGGTTATGTCAAAGCGTTGCACCCGAATGTCGACAACCGTTTCCAGATTATCGGAAAAAGGCTTCAATTTTGCCACAACGGAAAGAGGGCTCTGCTTAATCTTCGCTGACACGGTCAGCCCAACCGAACCATCCAAACCCTCTTCCAGGCTGGAAATCAATGGCAACTCCAGGTGAATGTTTTCGATGCTCTTTTTCTCACCTTTGGCTTCGTCAAAATAGTCCACCTTACCGTTGGCAATTTGAACGTTATGGATCGAGAACCTCAAATGTGAAGGCGCTTGATCATTGCCGCCCGAGTGCTTGGATGGGGGGTTCGTGGCGGATTTCGATGCAGACTCCGGCACCTTTTCCGCTGGGGTTGCTGCCGCGGTTTCCGACGCTGGTGCCTCTCCCTCCAGGAGATCGGAGAAATTGAATCGACCATCTCTGGTTCGGGATATGCTGACGTAAGGGGCAGACAACCTCACTTCCCTCAGGATCACGGCGCGTTCGATGATCGAACCACCCTGCAAAACGGCATAAAGCTCGTCAAAAGCGAGGAAGTTATCAGCGGAATTCACCTCCCTGACGGCCAATCCCTTTATGGAGAATGAAAGCTCGTAAGGATTTATCCTGATACTCTCGATCGTAACCTTGCGGTGAAGCTTCGCAGCAAGATCCGTCTCTAACAGGGATTTTGCTATGGGTGGCAAAATCCAAAACCCTGCAACAGCATAGAGAATCAGAGCCAGCGTGATCCCCAGGAGGATGAGAAGGTAGCGCTTCGCCAGTTTCTGTTCCTTGTCGAGTTTCATTTTGTTATTTCCTTAGTGTCGCATAAGGCTTCGCTTATCGAGTCTTCCATCCCGGTTTTCCA
>JADGQM010000181.1 GCA_017881795.1 Syntrophobacteraceae bacterium | reverse complement strand
ACTGGGCAATCAGATCAAACTGGTCTCCTATAATCGCCAGATCCTGAAGAACGTTTTCGGTGACGACATCAGTGGGGTGCGGTTCAATTTCTTTACCACCGGCAAACCCCTATCCGAAAAAGAGGCGCGCAAGGTGTTTGACGAAGGATACCGGGCATCCTCCGTGGCGTTGGAGCCGGGCACGGGACACGGCCTTCATTTTGTCCGAAATGTGGTGGAGATTCATGGCGGTACGGTGGGGTGTGAACCTCAACCCTGTGGAAACCTTATCTACTTCATTCTACCCCTGAAGGGCGAAGAGACCATTGGAGCATGACGGTCGATAATCTACATACTTAGCCCATAAATACGGTGGTTCTCAGAAGAGAATAGGGGATTTGCCCCATTTCAACGGGAAGAATAATGTCGTAGAAAGCAACCCAGAAGCCACGCCTCTCACCCTTTTTTAAAAAACCGGGCGACATGAAGATGTTGCCCGGTTTTTCATTTCTGTGGTAGAATTCTGTCTGGGTAACTCGCACAAACGAAGGGAGGGGCGGCCCATACCTGAAGAAGATTTATTCAAATCCTGCGCTGACTCGCTTTAGTCCCGAAAATTGGTGTGAATGGATGAGCATTGATAAGTGATATCAATATCGGAGGTCAGGCAATTAATTTGTAAATTGCGATATGACAGGCCAGGAACTAATGAAGACTGCTTTTTCGACAAACGACGAGATCTCATCAACAGAGAAGTTGCTTGACGTTATTCGAGGCGAGGGTAGTCCTTCTGCTGGCTTGTCAGAGAATTGTGATATTCCCATACCTTCAAGAATTCAAAGGGCGCAAGAGTTCTTTAAAACCCTCCCGTTCTTCAGGAAACATCTAACTGTTGGCGTTGAAATCGGACACACCAGCTTGATTTTGGTCAAGATGGTTCAATTGTCCGAATCGCGTTGTAAATTGCTCGACTATAAATCAGTGCCATTTAAACCTAATACGCCCAAACGCAGCCCTGAGTTTTGCGAATTTCTAAGATCAGCCATTATGGAATTTTGTGGTTCCCCCAAAAATGTAAAGATATGGAGCAGTTTATCAACCGCTCAAGTGGATGTAAGACAGATAAGAATACCAAAAGTGGCAAAAAAAGAGCTTTTCAATGCCATCTTTTGGACTGCTAAGAGGGAAATGAATTTTGATGAAAAGGAGAGCATCTTTGACTTCGAGATTCAGGGAGAAGTAATCGAAGATGGCATCGCAAAGATGCGGGTCATGGCTTATACCGCCCCAAAGAGTGCGGTAAAGGAGATTACCGATCTTTTTGCCAAGAGTGGCTTGACCCTGGCCGGCGTTACCGGTGCTCCATTTGGTGTTCAAAACCTGTTTCGAACCCACTGGCTGCCGGTTTCGGATACCAGGACATATGCCAATCTTTATCTCAGTGATGCGTATTCTCGGATTGCTATCTTTTCACGGGGAAACCTCATTCTGACCCGAGAGATCAAGACCGGTGTTGACAGCCTGATTATTTCACTGGTGGAGAGCTTCAGTGATATGCGCGGAGACCTATCCATAGAAGCCGCGGGTGGGGGGGATGTCGCCCCATCATTGGATGATCTGGAGAACCGGCTGGATGCCTTGGAGCGAAATTGGGAACGGGCCAGAGCGATGCTTTTTGATCATCGGGACCAAGACCCTCGTGCATCTCAAGAAGAAGTCGGTGATCCGTTGCAGGAAGATGAGATAGTCGACCTCGTCCGACCAGCTGTGCAGAGGCTTATCAGGCAGATTGAGAGGACCTTGGAGTATTATTCCAGGCTTGCCGGAAGTGAGCCTGTGGAGAAGCTCTTTATCTCTGGGGCGGCCAATTTCTGCGGGGCTATCATTGAGTATATGAGTCAGAGCCTGGGGATCAAGGCCGAGATCATGGACCCGCTCAATCCTGTTCAGGCTCCGTTAACGAGCGTTGCGCCTCCGGCTTCCATTTCCGCACGGACTCTCTATACCGCTGCGCTGGGCTTCGCCCTGTCGGACAACTCACGAACCCCGAATTTACTCTTCACATTCAACGACAAAGAACGAGAAGCCGCCGTTGCGCGCATTAATCGCTCGATATTTTCGGTTTTCATGTCCGTAGTCTTGATCTTGGTGGGGTTTTATCTCTGGCAAGAATATCTCAGTCGTCAGAAGAATGCTGAGATATCTGCATTACGTTTAGAACTGGCCCAATATTCCCCTACACTGGACCAGAACCTGGTCATGAAGTTGGCCTCCAAGGTCAAGAGTCAAGAACAAACGCTCAAGGAGAAAGCCAAGGAATCCCTGGGAATTGCTGTGGTGAGCGAGTTGTCGGTCCTGACCCCGGCGAATATTAAGTTAAGCAGCATAATGGTTGATTTGGGAGGGATTCCTGAGGTTCAGACCAAAGACGTCACCCCAGGGCAGATTAAGAGCGTCTCCAAAACCCTGGTGATCGATGGCATAGTACAAGGGGAGACTCAGACCTTGGATGCGTCGTTGGCGCGTTACCTGATGAAACTCGGCGCTTCACCGATGTTCATCAATCCCACAGTCCATTCAAGCACCCTTGAAACCTATCAAGAGGTTGGCGAAGTGCTTCATTTCATCCTGAAAATAAATTTGCTATAGGGTTTTTATGGAGTTAAAGCAACTTCCGAAAATCCCGGCGCAAAGCGCCTATTATCTTCTTGTATGCAGCACGGGGATTCTCCTGTTCATTTTGATAGGACTATACCCGCAGCAGGCGTCATTGAGTCGGCTGGATGAAGATATCGCTGGAATCAGGGCGCGCATAGAGGAACAAAAGGTGCTTTTTCCTCTTTACAAAGAACTTGTGGGAAAAGTCCCCAAGAAGAATTTAGAGATGCGCCTTGATTCCAACAAGACCGGGCTGTCCATCGATCAGATCGATGGGATCGCCATTCAATTTAGCAAAATAGCGCAAGAATGTGATCTTGAAGCCACTTCCGTTACGCCGGATGTAAAATCGCTCGCCAACAACTCCAAATCGATGTCGGTTCATTTTGTTCTGAAAGGCGACTTCTTGAAATTCCGAAGGTTTTTGCTTGAACTTGAAAAAGTTCCCTACCTGGAGCATATAGAAGAGATCCAGATTCAGGAGACCGTTGGGGGAAAAGAATTCCGGCTGAAAACCTGGTTTGCGCTCAGCACTCAGAAGAGTGAGCAGCGATGAAGAAACGTGAAAAGATCATTCTTGCGGTAATGGGCGTGGCCCTGCTCTGTGCGGCATACGTTTTCCTTTCTGACCGCTCGTCGCCCCAAACGAATGTGGTCACCGAACAGAATTTGGCCAGTGTCAAGGCGTTTTCTGCACAGCTGACGGAGGATCTCAAGAAAGACATCCTGACCGGCCCTGACCGATATGTTTTAGAACGGGCCGAGGCGGAGTGGGCCAGCGATCCTTTTTTGGGAAAAAAATTGTCCTCAGCCGTCGAGACAGCCGGGGGAGCAGCCGGGGCCCAGCCAGGGATTTTTGCCTACTCCGGCTACCTGGAGGCTGGTAGAAAGAGGCTCGCTATTATTAACGGAATGGAATATCAGGTTGGAGAACAACTGGAACCTGGGGGATACGTCGTCCTGAGCATCGATCCTGAAAAAGTCATATTAGAGGACATCGGCAAGCACGGGCAAATAACTTTGCCATTTACGGGAGAGATATTTTGAGCGGAAGAATGTCCAGGCTGCTTTCTGTTATTATTCTCACCATGTTTTTCTGCGGTTGTGCGGAAACAAACAAGGCCGTCAAGAAGCCGGACTTCTTCAGTCAATGGCAGACGAAGGCTGAAGAATCCGAGGGGCAGTCGCCGGCGCCTCGGGATAAGCATGTTGAACTTCCGGAAAGTGTGAAACAACTGCATAAGGAGCAAGCTGCATTCAAGCCTGAAAAACGTCTTCCTACGCAGAAGGTGAGCCTTCGGATGCATAACGCCGACGTCGTCGTGGTGTTGAGAGCCCTGGCCAGATCAGTGGGCCAGAATATATTGATCAATGACAAGGTTAAAGGAGCCGTTAATATCGATATCGAAGCCATTCCCTGGGACCAGGCTTTTGTTGGCATCCTGCGGTTGCAGGGGCTCAGCTATGCATGGGATGGAGATCTCTTGCGCGTCATGACTGCCGAAGATCTGGAGAACGAACTCAAAATCGCAGCCATTCGTGATAAGCAAAAGGCTCAGACGGTGGAATCCAGGCAAATTGAGCCGCTTTTGGTCAAGGTGATCCCTGTCGATTATGCGAACGCCGCGAAACTTCAAGAGCAATTTAAGGACTATCTGTCCAAGGATGAGAAGGGGATTGCGCGGGGTTCTATAACCGTTGACGAGCATACCAATTCCCTGATTATCAATGCCATCAGGGATGATATTGCGAAACTCGTCCCGCTGATCGAGGAATTGGACAAACCCACCCCTCAGATCCTGATACGGTCCAATATTGTTGAGGCCTCCAAAGACACGGCTTTCAGACTGGGAATTCAGTGGGGGGGATTGTACAACGCGGGCGGCGCTACCGGCGGTGGGGCGCATGTTACGCCTGGGGGAACGGCGGGCAATATTGTCACCAACCCCGCAACGGGTCAATCGGTCTTATCCTACACGCCCCTCACCGGTGCTTCAGAGCTTGGCACGACGATGACGAACCCCCTCGGCATTGGAGGGCAGGGGTATGCGGTGAACCTTCCGGTTGATGTGATGACGGGGGGTGGTGCTGCCCTGGGGTTAATGTTTGGAAGCATCGGCGGGAATATCCTTGACATGCAATTGATGGCCCTGCAGCAGGAGGGCAAAGTCAATATTCTCTCCAGCCCTTCGATAACGACTCTTGATAATCAGATGGCTTTTACTGAAAATGGTAAAAAAGTGCCCTATGTGTCCAGCAGTGCAAATTCCGGCACGAATGTCCAATTTCAAGATGCCGTGCTGAGGCTGGAGATCACCCCCCATGTTATCGGAGATGACGCCCTCAAAATGAAGATAGTGGTGAAAGACGATCGCGTGGATTTCACACAACAAGTGCAAGGCAACCCCCTCATTATAAAAAAACTGACCGACACCACCTTGATCTGCAGGGATGGTGAGACCATCGTCATTTCAGGACTTGCCAAAATTACCGATGAGGAGACGAACAAAGGCGTGCCGGGACTGAAGGATACTCCTCTGTTCAAATGGCTCTTCAATTCAGTGGATAACACCAAAACGTTGGAGGATGTCCTCATATTCATCACCCCTCATATCTTGAAACAGTGGTACAAGCATGACTCGAAGAATCCCTGAACTTAGCACCTTTCGGGCGGATTTTAATCAACAACTCACCACGAAGAACACGAAGGAATGCTTTCACAATAATCTCTGTGCTTTTCTTCGTGATCTTCGTGTCCTTCGTGGTTAAAAAAATGCAAATTCCTATACGGTGAACTTATGGGATGAAGAAGCTTGTTCACCAACATCCTTGTTTCTCCTGATGCAAGCGATCCCGATGAGAGAAAAATATGGACTACTTTGAGTTACTCAATCTAAGCAAAGAGCCTTTTTCTAACTCTCCCGACCCGGACTTCTTTTATCCCTCACGAGAGCATCTTGGATGTTTGCAGAAACTGGAACTTTCTATCCGCTTGCGCCGTGGACTTAACGTGGTCATCGGCGATATCGGAACGGGGAAAACGACGCTGTGTCGTCACCTTATTCGTAGACTTGGCGCTGACAACAAATTGGAAACACATTTAGTCCTCGATCCAGAATTCGCCACCCCACTCGAATTCCTTTTTTCACTCGTGGATATGTTTGGACTAAACATCCTGTCTCAAGCTGAAGGCAGTGCGTGGCAAATCAAGGAGAGTATAAAGAATTATCTCTTTATAAAGGGGGTGGACGAGGAAAAGACTATCGTCCTTATTATTGATGAGGGACAGAAAATCCCGAACTTCTGCCTCGAAATATTGCGAGAGCTTCTGAACTATGAGACTAATGAATATAAACTCCTGCAGATTGTTGTTTTTGCTCAGCGAGAATTTCAGCAAACCCTCGCCGAATATCCCAACTTCGCCGACCGAATCAATTTCTACCACGTTTTAGTGCCCCTTAATTTTCGCGAGACCTGGAATTTGCTGCAATTCCGGATAACCCAAGCGAAGAACAGCTATAAGGCTCCAAGATTATTTACCACCTTTGGCTTGTTAGCGATTTATCGCGCCACGGGAGGATACCCACGCAAGATCATCCACCTTTGTCATAGAGTTCTCGTGGCCATGATTGTTCAAAATCGCACCAAGGCGAATTGGGCTTTGGTGCGATGGTGTTCAAAGATGCTTTTTCCTCAAAAACCCTTCCCGATGCGATGGCGGTTGGCGCCCATTGTGGCAGGCTTATTGGTGGCACTCATAGTGGTTGGATTCGCTTCGAGGCAGCTCGAAATGGCCTTTCAAGAGGCTCCTTTGAGCTCGCCTTCGGTGGAGCCCCGAAATACACTCATTTCCTCCTCAGAGGAGCCAACCTCAGACCGGCCCGCCCAGGAGGTCCTCTCCGATGGAGACGCTCGGGCGATGTCTGAAGCCACGGCAACGGAGTCACCGCCTCAACCTGTGGAAACCGTTCCTGAAACCCGTCGTGATGCCATTGCGGCAGAGTCTTCAGCGCCTGACGTTTACGGACCGATAACCTTGAAATCCGGCGACTACCTGGAGCAGATGATTCGCAGGGTCTATGGCTTTCGTGATGCGCGATACCTCAAAGCTGTCATGCAAATCAATCCGGAGGTAACCGATTTGAATACCCTTGAAGTGGGGAGGTCGATTAATTTTCCAACCCTGCCAGTCAAAGCTGATCCTTTGCTGAAAAATGGCCCATGGGTGCAGGTGGCAGAAAAAGATAGTCTTGACGATGCATACCAATTCTTGAGGGCCTATCCTCCCGGGGCACCCCCGATTTTTCTGCTTCCTCACGGGAATCCCCGTGATGGTCTCAGGTTTAGTATCTTGCTCAGGGATTGTTGTGTCGATCAACAATCTGCTGAGTCTGCTCTTCGTCGGCTCCCGTTGTCTCTGGCCTCCGACGCCAGGATTCTGAGCAAATGGGATGAAGATCTGGTCTTTTTTGTTAAGTAATCGGTCGTCGGCTTGGTGAGAGGGCGATGTTGTTAAATTAACAATTCAGGAATTGAGGAATTCAGGGATTGGATTTGCCAAACCAGGACAATCTCTACCTTGCGCCGTAAGAATTCCTCAATTCCTCAATTCCTAAATCCCTTAATTCAGAAGCATTGAGGTGAGGGGTAGGGATAAGCCATGGCAAAGAAAAAGAAACTCGGAGAAATGCTGGTAGATGGCGGCTTGGTGACCGAAGAACAGTTGCGGCAGGCGTTGAGCGAGCAAAAAAAAACGGATCTCAAGCTCGGCCAGTATTTGATCCGGCAGGGAATGGTCAGTGAGCAGGATGTTATCGGCATCTTGAGCAAACAGCTGCACATCGAGACTTTTCAGCCCGGGAGTTACCCTGCTGATCCTGACCTGGCTGCTGTCATTCCATCAGAGCTTGCGCTCAAGCATCAATGTGTGCCGCTCAGGAGACATGGGCGCCTGCTTACCGTCGCGATGCCGGATCCCATGGATATCGAGGCTTTGGACACCATTGAACTGTTGACGAATCTGGAAGTGGAACCGGTCATCTGCACGGAAAGGCTCTTCAACCAACTGTACAGCAGCATTTACGGAGAGCATAGCGATCTTGGAGAAGTGGTTGAAAACATCGAGGAGATGAAATACACGGGTGAGCCGGGTGTGGAAGCTGAGCCCGCAGCCGAGGACCTGCAAGTAAGCTCGCTCCAGGACATGGCCGCCCAGGCCCCGGTGATCCGGTTAGTGAATTCGATCCTGTCGCAGGCCGTGCGTGATGGCGCCAGTGATGTCCATATCAGTCCCGAAGCGACAAAGGCCTCCGTGCGGTTTCGCATAGACGGCAAGCTGCATGAAGTGCCGGCTCCCCCGAAATCGATTTTGCTCCCGATCATCTCCCGGTTCAAGATCCTCTCGGATATGGACATTGCCACCACAAGAATTCCGCAGGATGGACGATTCACCGTCAAAAAGGATAACCGGGAAATCAATGTCAGAGCTTCGGCGATCCCCACCATTCATGGAGAAAACCTGGTATTGCGCCTTCTGGATATGGGCTCCGCTCATTACACTCTGGACCGCCTCGGCATGGTTGATGAGGATAGGGAAAAGATCGAGGGCGCCATTCATAAACCTTATGGGATGATTCTGAGCACCGGCCCTACGGGGAGCGGAAAAAGCACCAGTCTGTATGCCATCCTTAGAAAAATCAATAAGCCGGACATCAATATCATGACCCTCGAAGATCCGGTCGAGTACCGCATCGACAACATCCGTCAGGTTCAGCTCAATCGCAAAGCGGGGATGACTTTCGCCAGTGGGTTGAGATCCATCCTTCGCCAGGACCCGGATGTCATTATGGTGGGTGAAATCCGAGATGCTGAAACCGCGACCATAGCCGTTCAGGCGGCCATGACCGGGCACCGCGTGTTGAGCACGATCCATACCAATGATGCTGCCGGGGCTGTGACCAGGCTGATC
>JADGQM010000180.1 GCA_017881795.1 Syntrophobacteraceae bacterium | reverse complement strand
TGCCCGCCGAAGCCGGCGATCAACTTGACCGACTCGAGGCGTAGCGGCTCAGCCCCGCGCGCGAACATGGCATAGCTCGACTGCCCGGGGTGTGCGCTTAGGTCGGGCCCAAAGACCACCACGTTCTTCAACGTCGCTTTGGTGGGTGGGCCGTCGCTCACGACCACGCGATCTCCCCCGCTATTGGATAGGAGGGTTTGGTTTGGATACTTGGCGGGGGTTCGGTCGATCGACATCAACTGATCGTCGGAAAGTAGCGTGGACTTGCTGAACTGGGCGTCATAGCCGCCCTCCACGGTGACGCCTGGCAGCAGCTTTACAAGGCCGTCATAAACACCAACCGCAACCCGCACAAGCCCGTTAGCACCAGACGCGGCCAACTGCACCGCTTTGTTGATGGTCGCGACGGGCTGGGCGGCAGTACCTGGATTGCCGTCATTGCCGTTGGGAGCGACATGAACAACATCGTGGGCGATAGCGTTGACAAAGGCACCCGCCACAATAGTTACCGCCAACAAAGCCGTGCCGACGAAAATAAGAAGGAAGGTAAATCGAGACATATCAGGGGTCCGCTTTCGAAAAAAAGAACAAGCTTGGATTCTTTGATCTTCCCCTCTAGCCCACCAATAAGTTCTTATTTTCTAGACTGAGGCAACAGTGATGTCAAGAAGCTTATCCCGATCATTAGCGAAACACGGTTGCACTGCGACCAGAAGCCAAAGCAGGACAGCTATCCATCTCCATCTAAGCATTAGAAATTTGGAAACTCAGAAAGATTGTGAACACAGTTTTGTATCCAGGGGGGTGGCAGTGTTCCCCTCGCTCTTGAGCGATAGCCTGTATGGGCACGACTATATGGGTGCAGGTCTGATCTGGAATGTGATCAAGTCGGAGTATTCGTTGATATCGAATATTCGAAAGTCACAAATTTTGAAACTATTGTGCAGATCTTGAGACTATTTTTCTGAAAATCTATGGTCCATCCCAAGTCACGATGCAAGGGTGTAGCAAACCCTGACAGCGGACTTATAAGCCTTAGCATGCGAACTCATAGTCCGAGCCCCATCCTGGTTTCCTTTCCCGCAACGTCGGATACTGAATCGCGTCAGCGCAACATGCGCTCTAACGTTTGTTCGCGAGGACCCCCTGCACTCGTCCAATTTGGCCATCCTCCAGCCGCACTTTGATCCCGCGCGAATGATAGGCGGCCGATGTCAGAATATCTTTTACAACTCCAATGGTTCGTTTGCCGGTTCGTTGATCTTCTTTTAAGGTAATTTCGACGCGCATACCGGGTCGAATATGGTTACGTTGTTGTCCATCCATTGGGCTCTCCTCTCGAGAGGCTTCAGCTCGGCACGACTGCTTCAGTAGGGAGTGGTTCGAAGAGCTGTGGCAGGCGACGCAACATCGAAATCGATGCTCGCAACTGGAAGCTGTGGCAGTATCTTCATCGCCTCATGCGCGAGACGAACCTCGCCGCAAAAGCCTTCAAGAAACCTGCCCCGCCCGACTAGCTTCAGCTTTGCGCAGTCTTTCGTCGCGGGCCGTCTTGCGTTCGTATGCCGATTCTATTTTCGCCAGCAGTTCATCGAGCGGGCAGGGCTTGAGCAGGTATTCGTAGCCGCCCAGCCTCATGATTTCGACGGCCACATCAACCGAAGCATGTCCTGTGAGGATAATGACTTCCACACCCCGATTGATCTTTTTCAGCTCTCCGAGGGCCTCGATGCCATCCATCCCGGGCATTTTGACGTCGAGCAGGATCACGTCATAAGGTTGCTGTTTGAGCTCCTCAATCGCTTCCTTCCCGCTCCCGACAGCATTCGTTTCCAATCCATTGGCGGTCAGCAGCTTTCTCAGGGTAATGCGGAACCGGTCTTCATCATCAACAATCAAAACCTTTGCTTTCGGCGGCATCGCTACACTTCTCCTTTGGATGCTTCAACGGGCAGGTGGATGGTAAAGGTCGCTCCACATCCGACCTCACTGGCAACGGTGATGCGACCTCCGAGTTTGACAATGATGCTGTGGGAAATGGAGAGACCCAAGCCGGTGCCCTTTCCCGGGGGTTTGGTCGTAAAAAAAGGATCGAATATCTTATCCAGATGTTCTTTGGGGATGCCGCTGCCGGTGTCGCTGAATACCAGCTCAACGGAATTGTTGGCAGATTGCCTGGTCGAGATGCTGATGTCGCCATCTTTTCCAATGGCATAGGCAGCATTATTGAGAAGATTGAGAACCACCTGGCGCAGGAGGGGCGGGTCGGTCTGCACTCGCGGCAGGTCTTTTTGATAATTTCTGACGAGTTTGATGTTTTTCTGGCTGGCCTCTTTTTCCACAAGCCTGGCCATATCTTCGATCAGCTTGTTCACGTCCGCGCCCTGAATGAGAGGTTCTTTCTTCCTCGCAAAATCCAGCAATTTGTGGGTGATTTCCTTGCACCGATCAACCTGGCTCACGATTTCTCGCAGGGAATCTCGCAGCTCATCAGGGGCGTCAGGAGCCTGGAGACCATCCCCCTTCATGATTTGCTTCATCCATTCCGTTTCCTGCCCGATGATGGCAAGCGGGTTGTTGATTTCGTGGGCAATCCCTGAAGACAGTTCTCCTATCGCCGCCAGTTTCTGGGATTGGATAAGTTGTTGGTCAAGGTGGCACTTTTGCTCGTTGGCCTTTTTAATCTCACGTGTCAAGCGCCTGGCGGCAAGGAAGGAGGTGACAGCAAGCACGAGAGCGACTGCGGCCCAGATGATTTCTTTGGAGAGGCAGAGGGCAATTGCCAGTCCCGCGGTGAGAACAGATGCCGCATAAGGGTACAGCTCATGGATAGTATATCTGGATTCATTCGGCATCGGGATGGTCTCAGATCATTTTGGTTTCCCGCACCTTTTCTTCGTGCAGGGCTTTTCTTTCATGGGCCGCCTTGATCTTCTCCAGCAAATCATTAATGTCCGCCGGTTTCATGACATAATCGAAGGCCCCGTATTGCATTCCCTGCACTCCGGATTCAACCGAGGCATGGCCGGTAAGCATGATCACTTCCAGAAGCGGTCGTTTTTTCTTCATCTCTTTCAGCGTTTCGATGCCATCAAGGCCCGGCATTCTGACATCAAGAATGACCACATCAAAATGCTCCTTCTCCAGAAGCTCCAGGGCCTTTATGCCGCTGTCTATACCCGTGGCATCCACTTGTCGCCTCTTCAGGCGCTTCACGATCGTCTCCAAGAAGTCGAGCTCATCGTCGACGATCAGTACTCTAAACTCTTTCATTGGTATTGCCTTTCTCGATCATACCTGAACTAGTAGAGAAGACAGAAGACAGAAGACAGGAGTTGGAAGTCTGAAGTCAGGAGTCGGAATAAAAGCTTAAGGCCTCAGGCAAGAATAAAATATCCGCCCCAACTTTCAGATCGTCATTCCCGCATGCTCTCCGCCTCAAACCTGCGGGGACAAGCTTTAGCGGGAATCCAGTCTAGCGCCGTGTTCGCTGGATTCCCGCCTTCGCGGGAATGACGATCAAGGTTCAAACCTGGATCAAGGTTCAAACCCGGATGAATGCTTAGTGCCAAACACCTCATGTTATTCATTCTGTCGTCAACTTCCTGTTCTTATGCTGGTTTTGCACCATTAGGCACAAAAACAGATTTCCCTCCTGTCTTCGTCCTGATTATCTTACTCGCAAACCGGCAATCTTGACCGCCCCTCGGTTGTACCCATCCGGGAACAGCTCACCCAGTTCCTCAATTTCAATTTTAAAGGCCTCACAGGTTTGATGAACCGTTGGCACGGCGCCGGTTTTTTGAAATTGTTCGCGGAGGAACCGGATGATGCTCCAATGCTTTTGCGTCAATTCAGGCATTTTCATTTCTCGAGCTCGGAAGACCGCGTATTCTTCATCCCATTCTGAAGGGACGATCAGAAATCCCCAGATATTCACTCGGTACACTCTCTCTGCCAGGGCCGTCGTCACTTTGGTCATTCTCTGGGTCGGCAGCCAGGATGAATGAACCTCTTCCTCCAGATAGGTGAGTCCCGCCAGCTTGCACGCTCCCCGCAGATAACCGGACGGGAAAAGCTTCTTCAAATCAGCCAGTTTCATCCCACAATCCCTGCCGATTTCATGGACCATGGGACATCTGCCCGTTTCCGCACAAGCATTTCGGATAAACGAGATGATACACCAGTGTTCGCTGGTCAACCCTGAAAGGATCCCGACCAGAGGGGCCAATCCTCTCGCAAAATTCTCATCCCATTGCTCCGGATGTGACAAAAAACCCTGTTCATCAACCTCGTAAACCTTGCCTTCGAATTCAACCGTCGCCATGGATCCCTCCTGGTTTATAAGTTAATATCCATCCTGTCTGACTATGCACCGGACCTTCTGGAAATGCCACGGATTTGGCCTTGGTCTGTTACCGTCGTTTCTGTCACCTCAAAGACAACTCGCAAAGGCTGATCTACCAGAGACTCCGCGGAGCCTTATCGACAACCTGCCGGGAAACGCTCCGCTAAAACTGTTCTTGCGTCATAATGGGCAAATAGATCGTGAAGGTTGTCCCCTTCCCCACTTTGCTGGCCACCAGGATCCTCCCTCCAAGCTTTTCCACAATACTGTAGCTAATGGAAAGGCCGAGTCCGGTCCCCTTCCCCACTTCCTTGGTCGTAAAAAAAGGATCGAAAATCTTGTTCAGCACCTCGTTAGGCATTCCCGGACCGGTATCGGCGATGTTGATTGCCATTTCTCCATCCCGGGCGCAATAAACCGTCTGAATGGTGATGATCCCATCCTTATCGAGCGCGTCAATGGCATTGTTGAGGATATTGAGAAAGACCTGCTGAAGCTGCGAGGAATCGGTCGTCGTCTCAGGAAGGTTCAGAGCATAATCCGAGTGGATTTCGATATTCCTGTAATGGGCCTCGTTCCGCAGGAAATCAATCGTTTCCTCCAGGACTTTGTTGACATTGACCCGTTCCTGAGTGGGCTCCATTCTCCTTGCAAAACCCAGGAGACGATGGGTAACCTTCTTCGCCCGATCCACATGGTAATCAATTTTCCGCAGGGCATCGTCAAATTCCTGGAAATTCTCATTCTTGGAGATATCTTCTTCCGAAAGCAAATCCGTCAGCCACCCCACCTTCTCTTTGATCACGGCTAAGGGATTGTTCACCTCATGGGCGATACCCGCAGCCAGTTTTCCAAGGGCTGCCATCTTGCTCGATTGCATGAGGCCGGCATCGAGGGTCGCTTTTTCACGGTCGGCCTTGATCAGCCGCGCAATCATGGTCCGTGTGACAAAAACGGTTCCCACGACAAGGAGTAATATGCCCCCAAGCCCCAAGCCGATCACCAGGAACCGGGCGCGCAGCAGGGGCATCAGTTCTTCGCGGGGACTCTCCTTGATGACCAGCAACCAATCCTTGTTCCTGAGCCAGGTCATGCCGTAGATATTGTTTTCACCGTTGACCGTCATTTCCTCGATGCGGGTTCCCTGGAACTTAGATACTTTGAAGTAGTCCAGCCGTTCAAGGAGCTCACCACCAAAGCGCGGGGGGGTCTCCAGGACGCCATTCCGGTTGAGCACAAAGGCATCCCCTCTTTGCCCGACTTGCGCGGCCTTCACCATGGAATCAAAAATCTCGGTGTCGATCGTGGCCCGTAGAATCCAACTCCGATCTCCTTCTCGGCGCATCACGGCCAGGATGAAATGGGGAAACTTGCGAAACCCGGTAAAGACGTCGCTGATGTAAAAACCCCGTAACATGACCTCCTGAAACCATTCCTCGTTTTTGTAGTTGAGCCCTTTCAGCTGGTAGGGCCCGACATAGGAAACATAGTAGCCTTCCCAGTCAATGATGCCGAGGTCGACATATGATTTTGAGCGCATCTGCATCAGCGTGAAGACCTTGTTCAGATACTCCTCGTCCTTCAGCTGGTCAAAGGATTGGGTGTACGCCATGGTGTAGAGCTGTGATACGCGCTCGTCAAAGAAAAGATCGATGGCATTGCGTCGGTTCTCCACCCGGTTTCCCAGCATCTCTATGATCTTGGCCGTGTAAGAGACGCTGAACTGATAGTATAGGCTAATTCCCAAAGCGAAAAGCGGGATCAACGAGAAGGAGAGGGTCGTGGCAACGATCTTCCACTGCAGTTTCCGATAACTTTTCTCTTCCATCGATTATCACCCTGAGGCCATCAACAAAAGATTCTGCGCGGTGCAGCCAATACTCTGAAACGTCAGTCTCCCACGTCACTATACAATAACCGGTCAATTTCCGCCTGGCGAATACGGTGTTCCTGCTCCGCCTTATGTTTGTAAGCATAGGCAATATTCTGGAGCAGGCTCTTCATCTCTGCGGGTTTCATGAGATAATAAAAAGCACCTTGAGTCATGCCTTCAATGGCCGATTCCACCGTAGCATGCCCCGTGAGGAGGATCACCTCAACCAGCGGCCTGATCTGCTTGATCTCCCTCAGCACCTCAATACCCGTTCTTCCAGGCATGAGCATATCGAGGACGACCACATCGATGTCCTCCTCCTGGATTCGGGCTATCGCTTCATCCCCATCGTAAGCCTTGAGCACGGAGAGATTGCGAGTTTCCAACCGCTGCGCCAGAGCTTCCGTAAAATCTTTTTCGTCATCAACAAGGAGCACTCTGATCTTCATTCTTCTATCTCCTTTTGACCCTATTGCATCCACGAATCCACACGAAAGACTACGAAGACACACGAAGAAATCATTCCGTGCCCTTCGTGTTCCTCATTCTCTTTTCTGCGACTTGCCCCCTGCATGGGGTCCAGGTTGAGCGGGTGAGAGGTCACAAGGCACGACCTCCGATTTTTGGCGGAAGGCCAGTTCCATAACGCGTACGAGATCGTTAATATCGACAGGCTTTTGGAGGTGGTCAAAGGCACCCAATCGACGCGCCGCTGCTTCATCCCTGTCGGACCCGTGCCCGGTAAGAATGATTACCTGGATCTGAGGATGGCTTTTCTTCACCTTTCGCAGCACTTCAAGGCCGTTGATTCCCGGCATCTTAAGGTCCAGCACGATCACGTCGGGAAGGCTGCGCTCGAGGATCTTGAGAGCCTGCTCCCCGCTGAATGCGACCTCCGGATCGAGTCCCCGGATCTGCATCCGCTCTGCCAGCGTTGTAACAAATTCCTTTTCATCATCCACGAGAAGCACTCTAAACTGCGACATAGGTCTTTGTCTCGGAGGCTTTCAGCTAAGGGGCCGTCCACAAATAACCTGCACTCACTTTGACCCTATTTCAAACCACGAAGGACACGAAGATCACGAAGAAGTCACTTCGTGTCCTTCGTTTTCTTCGTGCTCTTCGTGGTAAAAGAAGAAGCTTGTTTTTGGACATCTCCTAACCGGCAACGGGCAAGATCAGGTCGAAGGAAGCTCCGGATGGGCCGCATTCGATCCTGCAATTGGAATGCTTGGCAATCTGCTTCAGCCCCAGACCTGCCTCCGAATCGGCAACCCGGCGCGCCAGATCTTCCGCGAATTCCGCGCCGCCCTGACAGGCAAAGCTGATTACCGCCTCCGGCCCTTTTTGGGCCACGGACAAAGAGATGTTTCCGCCTCCGGCCATGCCTCCCCAGCAACATTCAAGAAAACCAAAGATCGTCATGTGCAATCCCACGGGAGAGGTGACTACAGGCAAAGGAGCCGCATACGGATTCAAGCTCAGCGTGACTCTTTTCAGTCTCGCGAAGCGCTCGGAAAGGAAGACTATCTGCTCCAGCATCTCATTGAGGTCAACGGTGGCGATGGCTTCGTCAGGGCTGTGGGCAAACCGGTTGAGGCGGTTGGATAACTCAACGCCCCGTCTTGCCTGCGCCTCAATCGTTGCCAGGGACCGAACAAATCGCTCTTGGTGAGGGAAAGCAACGTTCTGGCTCAGGGCTAGCAGATCTTCCATAAGGCCGGCAGATTCTTTTATGATTGCCAGGACATTCTTCATTTCATGGGTAAATGCCGCGGTTATTCTTCCAAAAAAAGCGACTTCTCTCGGGTCCATTTCCACCTTCGTTTCCTCGCGGTCTATCGACTATACGATCACGTTAGTGGCGTGCGGCCGCACGCCACTACGAAGGCTATTTTCTCTGCCTGACTTTGCGATAGGCTTCCTGCATCGTGTAAGTGAGCGTATCAATGTCAACGGGCTTCTCCAAGTAAGCAAAGGCCCCCATCTCCAGGCAACGCTCTTCGATTTCCTTTGACCCATGCCCCGTTAGCACGATCACTTCGACATCGGGATGGTCTCGCTTTACCCGTCGCAGGACTTCCAACCCATCAACCCCAGGCATCTTCAGATCCAGCACCATGACCTCCGGTTCGTCTTCGTCGATTATGGAAAGCGCCTCTTCTCCGTCGAAGACCGCGGCTGAGCTGAAATCGCGCATCTGCAGGCGCTCGGACAAAGTTTGAACGAATTCCCGTTCGTCATCCACCAGGAGGACTTTCGAAGGCAGAGGCACGTCAAAATCGAATTTTCGGTAGACGTCAGACTGATAATACCCGGCGCCCACTTTGGTGGCAACGCCACGAACTCCGGGAACCGTGCCGGCGATTTTTTTCAACTCGTCTTCCAGCGCAGAAAGCATCAATACATGTTTG
>JADGQM010000002.1 GCA_017881795.1 Syntrophobacteraceae bacterium | reverse complement strand
GGCAAGGGAAATACCAGTGGAAAAATGTTTGCCGGCTCCCCTGATCACCACAACCCTTACCTCTGGGTCCTTGTCCATTTCCCAAAGGGCGTCGTTGAGTTCACGGGCAAAGGGAATGTTAAAGGTATTCATCTCCTCAGGACGATTCAGAGTGATAAAACCAATGAGATCTTTCTTTTCCACAAGAACGTTCGTGTAAGTCATGATGCTTCTCCTCTATTTAATCTGTCTCCACCAGAGCGGCGTTGATGCCGCAACCAAAGACATTTTTTTAACCACGAAGCACACGAAGAGCACGAAGGATTTTTTCAAAAGATTCCAATCCCTTCATGGGTTCTTCATGATCTTTGTGTAGACTTCTGATTATTCCATTAAAGAAGATAACAAATAATAACACCGGGGGCCACTTTGATTTGGAAATCCCCCCGCTCCCTCTTTTCGAGGTGGGGAGCGGGGGGATTGGGGATGCCGCCTTCATGATGTAAATGGGCGACACAACCTATCAGGGTCTATTTGATTGCTTCGTAAATGCGCAGAGGGGGGATGTTCCTGACCTCAAACTTGGTGTGAACTGAGGGAAAAAACCGTTCCAGGTGCACCTTGAGGTGATGGTCAGCCTGGAAACAGGTTTGATAGACCAGGAACTTGCCGCCCTTCTTCAGTGCCCGATGCGTATTATAAAGGATCTTCTCCTTTAGCAGACAATTGAGCAGAAGGAAGGGAATACCGGAGACGATATAGTCAGCCTGGGACTCCTGGCAGGAACGGAGGGTTTCCAAGACGTTCTCAGCACTGTCATTGAAAATCACCACCCGCGGATCCTGGATGGTCCGTTTCAGTATTGAATCGAAATTCTTATTTCGCTCAATCAGGATCAGCCGCGAGCCGCTCTTCATATTTTTCAACAGATAGTTCGTAAAAACACCGGTGCCCGGCCCGTATTCAACGATCAGATCACCGCAATCAAAGTCGATATTCCGGCACACTCTCTTCACACCAAACGGAGAAGTGGGCGTGATGGAAGCAACATTCTTGTCCCTGATGAAATTTCTCATGTACGCGAGCGTATCAGTCATAATTGCTCCTGGTCTTAAACAATTTTTTTCAAACGTAGAAAATGCCAATCGGCATCTATGCTCTTCACCGCAGGCACTCAGAATCAGGCTCCATGAAAATCCTCACCCTTGCAGCACCGCGCATTCAAGCTATCTAAAACTCCCGTACCCTTCTTTATTCCACGATTGCGTTTGAGGCAAGTTGAAAATAATGCCTGACGGCACCACATGTGCGATCGGCCGGTTCATTACGTCTTTAATTTATTTTTCAAAAATTTACATCCATTATGTTAGAAACACGAGGCGCCGTGAAGGGCAACGCTGGTCTTTGCTCGAGCCTGCGGAGGTGGCGAGATGATCGTCAAGGCCCGGAAAAGGAAATCAAAGAAATCATTCCAGACCAGCATTCCAATTGGACCACTTCCTTAAGAGGGTCGGATGATACGCAGCAAATGGGAGATTACAGGAAAGCCTAGGCCCACATCGGTCGATGGCGTTCTGGAAGTCCTTCTTCAGAATCGGGGCGTAGGATCATCTTTTTTGAGTGGCAGTCTCAAGGATTTGGAATCACACCTTACGCTGAAGGGGATGGATGAAGGGGCGGCACTGATGGCAAGTCATCTGGCCGCTCGCAACAAGGTGGTGCTCATTGGCGACTATGATTGCGACGGCATAACCTCGGTAGCCCAGTTGGCCCATTTTCTGAGGGATATCGGTTCTAACAATTATGTGGTGGTGATCCCGCAGCGGGCGGAGGGCTACGGCGTGCCGGAGCGAGCGATTCGCCAGCATCCCGATGCGAGCCTCTTTGTGGCCATGGACTGCGGCACCCATGATCTTCACTCAGTGAGTGCCGCTCGCGACCTGGGCGCTGATTTCCTGGTTATCGATCATCACGAGGTTTCTCAAAATGGGTTGGCGCCTGCAACAGTCCTGATCAATCCCAAACAGCCTGCATGTCCCTCCGTTTTTAAGGATTTTTGCGCATCGGGGCTGACCCTCCTGTTTCTTGCCAGATTGCGCAAGGCATTAGGGAGCAAGTTTTCCGTTCCCAAGCTGGGAGGGAAGTATCTCATGCTGGCTGCCATGGGCACGGTCACTGATCTCGTGCCGCTGGTTGATGCTAACCGAATCCTGACACAGAGCGGCTTGGGCTGCATGAATATGAGGACCTATTTGCCGCTCGCGAAGCTTGCTGAGAGCGCTGGCCTGGCCGGGAAAGTCCTCACTGCCGGTCACATCGGCTACTATCTGGGGCCGCGTATTAACGCCGCCGGCCGGATGGCAGATGCCCTCCAGGCGTTGGATTTTCTCATGGCAGAGCGGGAACAGGATGCCGGCGAGCTTGCGGATCAATTGAATCGGCTCAACGCGAGGAGGCGCCACCAGGAGGAGCAAATAATCAACCAGATCCGCGAGCGCTATACTCAGGAACATGCACGAAGGCGCACCGTGATCATGGGGGATTCCGCATGGCCGCAAGGTGTGGTAGGGATCATCGCCTCACGCATTCAACAGGAATTCCATTACGGTCCCACCATCATTTTTTCAATGGACGACGAGACCGGGCTGGCACGGGGTTCGGCGCGCAGTATTCCTGGCTTCGACATCTATTCGGCTCTTGGATGCTGCAAAGATTATCTGCGGAAGTGGGGGGGACACAAGATGGCAGCCGGGATGACCCTCGCCCGGGAGAAGCTCGAAGGGTTTGCCAGGCGCTTTGAAGAGGTCGCCCACACCTATCCGGCAGAGGTTTTCATCCCCCGCAGAAAGGTCGATATGGAACTCGATCTGGATCTGGTGTCACCGCAACTCTTCAGCATGCTCCAGAAGCTGGAACCTCATGGCCTTGGGAATCCCCTCCCGATCTTTGCCGCACGCAACGTCAGAGTCGCTCTCCAGAGGGTATTTGGTAAAGAAAAAAAACATTTGCAACTGATTGTGGACAATCGCTTTGAAGGGATCTTCTGGCGAGGTGAGCAATGGTTGCCCAATGGCTGGCAGGCTAAAGATCATATGGACCTGGTATTTCAGATTGAATGGGATGATTTTCGCGGCAGAACGGTCCTGAGCATGAAGGACATGGGGAAGGTCAATACTCTGTGGTGTTGAAGACAGGGAGACTGATGGCACGAATTTCCGCTATTCTTCGTCGAATCTTCCTGGAGATCTTTTCAAGAATTCTTACCGCCTTATCCCCTTTGACCTCGCTTAGAATGCCGGCTGAGGCCACGATATCCCTGGGATCTCCGCTTTTCGCGAGTTCCTGGGCAAGGGCGCTGGCCCGTTTGAAATCATGGACAACCTTGAATTCATCCGGCGGCAGGAAACATTCAAGTTGCACAAAGGCAATTTCCAGATAACTGCGCATCTCAAAATCGGGATTTTCGCTCAACTCCTCCCGAATAGCCCTCCGGATCAGTTTCTTCGGATAGGGGAGGTCTGCCTCTCTCGCTACCGGGGCTGAGTATTTCTGGAGTAGCTGTTCATACCTGCGAATGACTTCCCCGCGCTGCTCAGCGCTCATCAGAGAAGCCAAGGCGGACCGTTCCCGTTTAGCTGTCATGTCATTCGTATCCAAACCCGTCTCTGCCCTCGGAACATTCTGAGTGACCTGGCATTGGCCCTCACTCCTTCCTGCTCGCTAACATACCACAGGCGCCGTCTCAATATTCCTCACCTGCCTTCAAGGCCCAATGTTTTTATATTACCTCGCTGTAAGCGCTGCTAATTGGGTGAAGACCCTATTTGCCAACAGAAAACCCTGTATTTGAAGGGTAGGGATTCAAGATAAATGAGCGGAGAGAGTCAGGAAGGAGGAGGGAGAACCTGACTCTCTCCGGAGGAGGAAAGAATCATTCTTTCCGATTTTAATCATAACACGGATGTCAAGAGAATTCTCGTGAAAAAAAAATTAACCCCCCGTTGCCGCTTTCTTCTCCTGCCAATAGGGGTGCATCAGATCTTCGAACACCGACATGGCGGCTTCGCTGCCCTGAGCCATGGCCGTAACGATCTGCTTGTATCCACCTTCCACGTCCCCTCCGGAGTAAATTCGAGGGATATTGGTCCGATGATGGTCGTCGCGTTTGATGAAGCCGTCTGGGGTGAGTTCAATGCCGGTTTTCACGGCCAGTTCAACCGTAGGGGTATAGCCAACAGCAATGAAAACACCATCGGTCGGAAAGACGGTGGTTTCCCCGGTCTTGTTGTTAACCAGGACCACTTCGCTGACCCGTTCCTTTCCTCTTATTTCTTTAATTTCGGTATCCCACAGAACTGGGATGTCGTTGGCGAAGATATTTTTGACAAGATATTCCTGAGCTCTGAACGCGTCCCTGCGGTGAACCATGGTAACCTGCACACCGATGTTGTGCAAATGGAGGGTTTCGGTAACTGCGCTGTTTCCGCCACCGACCACGACCACTTTTTTCCCTTTGAAAAGGGGACCGTCGCACGTTGCACAGTAACTGACCCCACGACCTGCGAAGCGCATTTCGCCGGGAACGCCCAGGCGGGCGTAGTTGGCGCCGGTGGCCAAGATGACAGCCCTCGCCAGGAATCTCCTGCGACTGGTGATGACCGTCACGATCTCGCCGGGTTGAATCTCGAGAACCTCTTCTCCCTGGAAAATCTGAACGTATTCCAGTGCATGACTGACGGTGATATCGACGAGCGTTTTGCCGGGAACGCGGGATAAACCCGGGTAGTTTTCCACAATCGGCGTGATCGCGACCTGCCCTCCCAGAGCGCCACGCTCCACAACCACGCTCTTGAGACCACTGCGCACGGCATAGATTCCAGCAGCGAGCCCGGCAGGCCCGCCTCCAACGATCACCACATCCGTTTCAACCAGTTCGGCATCGCTTTCCGGAATAAAAATAGTCTGCGGTTCGAGCTTCTCCAGGGAAGCCATGAAAAGTTCTTCCGGTTGGGCTCCCTGGCCGATCAGGACATCGTTGGCAAAGGTTTGCGGAACACTGAAGGCCGAGTACTGTTCAGCAAGCTCAGCGTTGGATTGAATGTCAACGATCTCAACAGCAATCAGTTCAGGCTTTTCCAGGGCAGCCTTAACCGCGTTCAGCACCTGCTCGGGACAGTAAGGGCAGGTTGGACTGACGAAGACCTTTATCTCCCTCCTGGAATCGATCTTGTTCAGAATCTTGAGCGACTGCTCACTTACGCCACTCGTCCGGTAACCGAGGAGCAGGATGGTTCCGAGAAACGTCCGTCCCTCTTCCCCGTAAGGCGTCCCGAGATAACGAATCGCAGTCCGTTCCGGATCGAAAAGGATCGTGGGTGAACCGGTCACGTTCCATTTCTGGGCCAGTTGATCGCTGAGATCAAACTCCTTGAATTCAATCTTGTCGGAAAGATCGCGGAAGGCTCCAATCAGGGTCTTTGCAGCCTGATTCAGGACTTCGTTATCTCCCTTGCGGGTGAAAAGATACAGAGGTACACCGTGGGGCATCTGTTCGAATACCGTTTTGAGCTGTTTTTCGATTTCCCCGGCTAGAAAGCTTTCTGTTGGTTGTGACTGGGTTTCCTGATCTGGCATATAGGTCCCTCCCTGATAACCGTCAAAAAGGAGCGCAAATGGCGAATGACTGAAACTCCACCTTACACAATATTGTAGCTTCCAGGCAAACGATCTGAAAAACAAGGGATGTGTCTGCGGAAATCCTGCATTTCCGCAGGATTCAGTCTGGCGATGAGGATCTCTTCCCCCTGCTGGGCTTCAGCGAGCGGCGTTCCGGCGGGCGACACAATCGCGGAGGCTCCTCCATACTGTGTAGTGCCTTCCGTGCCACAGCCATTGCAGCCCATGACAAATAGCTGATTTTCCACGGCACGACTGCGCAACAGCAAAGACCAGTGGGCGATCCTGGGAACCGGCCAGAGTGCTGAGAAGCACAGAATTTCCGCTCCATCCAGGGCCAGTCTTCGTGAAAGCTCCGGAAATCGTAGATCGTAACAGATCTCAATGCCCAAACGGCCTACACTGGTTTCACAAACCACGGGAACCCGACCGCGTTCGAATTGGTCGGGTTCACCGGTAAGCGAAAAGAGATGGATCTTCCGATACTTGCCCGCAACATCACCGTTGCTCTCAACGACATAGCTGGTGTTGAAAATCTTCTCTCCTTCAGCTTCGGGAAGGCTTCCGACCAGGACCATACGGTAGCGCACGGCCCATTCTTTCATTTTTTCAAGAATTGTCGGCGTGCACTCCGCCATTTCCTGCAGGGCAGAAGAGACAAAGCCACCGGACCACATTTCCGGGAACACCGCCAGTTGACACCCCTTATGCTTCATCTGCGGCAGGACCTTTTCCAGCTTGGCCAGGTTCCCGTCAACATCTCCCGGCAAAACAGCCATTTGGTAGCATCCCACGATCAACTCATTCATACCTGATTTCCTTGAATGTAAGCGCTCAACGTTCACCCTTAAATAAAGGTTCTCCTTGGTTGATTGCAAGGTGTATACGCACCTTCTTCTTGCTGCTCGAAGTAATAAATTATATTAAATTGAAAAGAATGGACGGCTGGAGGATCGGGAAATGGTTCAGAACGGCAGGGAGGAAGCGACATGGCAGAACAATCGAACGACGAGAAAATTCGCTTACTTAAAGAAAGACTTGAGGGATGTGAGAGAGTTGTGGCCTTGACTGGCGCCGGAATTTCTGCAGAGTCGGGAGTGCCCACTTTCAGGGGTCAAGATGGACTCTGGCGGCATTATCGCGCAACTGATCTGGCCACTCCCGAAGCCTTTGCCGAGAATTCGAGGCTGGTTTGGGAATTTTACAATTGGCGCCGCGAAGTCCTCGCTCCCCTTCATCCCAATCCTGGCCATCTGGCCCTTGCCGCCATGGAAAGCCGATTTCCTCATTTCACCTTGATTACGCAAAATATCGATGGTCTTCATCAGACCGCCGGCAGCCGAAAAGTGATCGAACTGCATGGGAACATCTGGTGGGTGCGTTGCACGGGTTGCGGGGAACTGACAGAAGATCGCCGGGCACCTTTGCCGGAGCTTCCGACCTGTGAGGCGTGCAGCGCGCTCCTCCGCCCGCATGTGGTGTGGTTTGGCGAGATGCTGGACCCAAAGATCCTCGATCAGGCATACCGCGCCCTCGATACCTGCCAGGTCATGATCGTGGTAGGAACTTCTGGAGTGGTGCAGCCAGCGGCTTCCATGGGAGCGACTGCCAGGCGACGCGGCGCCTTTGTGGCGGAAATCAATCTGGAACCTACTCCCTATACCGACATCTACGAGCTCAGCATCCTGGGCAAAAGCGGCGAAGTGCTGCCACTCCTTTAGGGCTCGTCCAGAAACAGTTGGCTCTTATTTTGGCCCTGTTTCAAACCACGAAGAACACGAAGAGCACGAAGAAATCACTTCCTGTACTTCGTGTTCTTCGTGGTAAAAGAAAGTATCTTGGAGATTCGGAGACCCCGATTAAGATCCTCTGCACTTCCGACACGCATGTGCATCCGGGTCACCTTGACCGGTTCCTGAAAGCCGCAAGAGAGCTCCGTCCGCAACTCCTCATCGTCGGGGGTGACATCATTCCTGATTGGAAGGGGTCGATTGAAGCCTCCATCGAGCCGCATCAACTCTGGGTAAGGAATGTGTTGCTGCCCCGGCTCAGAGAATTCCGAACTACCCACAAGGAGATAAGAGTCCTCATCGACCTCGGAAATGACGACATTGCGGCTGCAAGGCCCCAAATGGAAGCCGATGGCGGCGGCGACCTCGACCTGCTTCACATGCGCGTAATAGAAGTGAGCGAGAACCTGGCGGTAGTGGGCTATATGGCGGTAAATCCGACGCCCTTTTTGATCAAAGACCGCGAAAAGCCCGACTGCAGGGATCACGATGGTCTTTCAGAAGGGAGAGTAGCGAGAGCCGGTTATGTCACCTACTCGGGCGCCGCCACCCCTTACACTTTAGACTTCTCGGCGGGTACCATAGAGGATGATCTGACTGAGCTGTCTTCGGCCATGGAAGGTCCCCGTTGGGGTAAATCGTCCTTTATCTTTGTTTGCCACGCTCCCCCGAAGAATACCGCCCTTGACCTGACGCAGAGCGGTCTCCACGTTGGAAGCCTGGCGGTAAGGCGATTTATTGAACGATGGAGCGGCACGCGGAGGCTGATCCTGTCCCTTCATGGCCATATTCATGAAGCGCCATGGAAGAGTGGGCAGGCCTGGCAGCACGTCGGGGATGTCCCATGCTTCAACGTCGGCCAGACGCCGAACATGCTCAGGGCGCTGTTCCTGAAGACCGATGCCGTCCCTGACTCCGCCCGCCTGGTCACCGTCACCCGTGAGGGGAAAGTCACCGTCGCGGGCCAGGGGGTGTGGGTGTGACATGGCAATTCTGCGGTGATAGCGTAGGCGCAGCATTGTAGCCATTCGCGGAGGATTGGCCTGATCGCGATTGATGCTGACATCCTTCAGCTGATCCTGCAGGGGGCGCGGGAGGAGTGAACATCCCAGGAAAACGCAAATGGGTTTGAGCTGCCGGCTGAGTCTTACTTACCAACATTGCACAACGAATCGGGGATAATTAATTTAGCTTTGGGATACGAGACGCCTTGGGCAGAGGTGAGCCCAAAGTTGGCCGGGAGGCAATCCTGGCCATTGTTTTTTGAGTGCGACGGATGGTTTGTGTCAGCCTGGAGTGTTGGAAACGGGATAATGGGGTGGCAGCGCGTGCAACATTTTGTTGTTTGGGGAGAAATATGATGTAAGATGAAGCTTTTCAGATGCACTTTGGAGAAGCTATCACGTATCACTGATGCTGACATTTTCGTAATAAGTCACTGGGATGCCGTCTCGCAGGGCATAGGTCATATCGACCACAGCAGAGGCGTGGTCGATATGACTTTGAGGTTGTGCCTTTGACGAAGCGGCCCGGTAACAATATGGTGCAGGAGATTTGAACAACTTAGCTCAGGAGTGGTGACGATGTGGGATTATACAGATAAGGTCAAAGAGCACTTTTTGAATCCGCGCAATGTGGGGGAGGTGGAAAATCCCGATGGGGTCGCTGAGGTGGGTTCCATAGCCTGTGGTGATGCCCTCAAATTTACCTTCAAGCTGGATGACAACAAACGGATCAAAGAGGCAAAATTCAAGACGTTCGGATGTGCCAGTGCGATTGCCTCAGCGTCCGCTCTGACCGAGATGGTCAAGGGGATGACCATCGAAGAGGCCGAAAAGGTCACCAACCAGGATATTGCCAGGTTTCTTGGCGGTCTCCCCGAAGAAAAGATGCACTGTTCGGTGATGGGGCGTGAAGCCCTGGAAGCGGCCATCGCCCATTACAAGGGTATCCCCGAGAGAGCCGTTGAAGGAGAGATCGTCTGTGAATGCTTCGGCGTGACCGATCGGGAAATTGAGCGGGCGATACGGGAAAACCACCTCAAGACGATTGAAGAGGTCACCAATTACACCAAGGCGGGAGGCGGATGCGGCAATTGCCACGGAGCGATTCAAGAAATTCTGGACCGAGTCCGCTCGGACATGGAAACCACGCCGACCCTCAAGCCCAGGTTATCAAATATCCAGAAGATCAGGATGATCGAGGAGACCATCGAGCGTGAAATCAGGCCATCCTTGAAGCATGACGGCGGGGATATCGAGCTCATCGATGTGATCGGCAATCGCGTGATTGTAGCCACAAGGGGCGCCTGCGCATCCTGCCAGGCTTCCAACATGACCCTCAAGAACTTCGTGGAACTGAAGCTCCGTGAACTGGTGTGGCCGGAACTGGTGGTCGAGGAGGAGTCCCAATGAAAACCATCTATCTTGACAACAATGCGACAACGCAGGTTGCGCCGGAAGTTCTGGAAGCGATGTTGCCTTACTTTCATGAGCTTTATGGCAACCCGTCCAGCATGCACACCTTCGGTGGTCAAGTGGGACGAAAACTGCGCGAAGCCCGTGAACACGTAGCTGCGTTGCTTGGCGCTTCTCCTGACGAGATCATCTTTACCAGTTGCGGCTCAGAAAGCGACAATGCCGCCATCCGCTCAGCGCTGGCTTCTCAGCCGGGCAAGCGCCACATCGTGACCAGCCGGGTTGAGCATCCCGCCGTGAAGGCCCTGTGTGCGCAACTGGTAAATGAGGGGTATCGCGTCACCGAACTGCCGGTTGACGGTGACGGGCGTCTGGATATGGAGCAATACCGGAGGAGCCTCACTCCGGATACGGCAATCGTTAGCCTCATGTGGGCCAACAACGAAACCGGGGTGATCTTTCCCGTCGAGAAGGCTGCCGAGATCGCTCGCGCCCGCGGCATTTTGTTTCACACCGACGCCGTGCAGGCCGTGGGGAAGATCCCCATCAATCTCAGCAAAACCGCCATCGATATGCTATCCATATCGGGCCACAAGCTTCATGCTCCCAAAGGCATCGGGGTGCTCTATGTGCGCAAGGGTACCCGGTTTTCGCCGTTTCTCATCGGCGGCCATCAGGAAAAAGGGCGCCGCGGCGGGACAGAGAATACCCCGAGCATCATCGGACTGGGCAAGGCATGTGAACTGGCGAATCAAAACATGGAAGCGGAGAACACCCGCGTCAAGGAGTTGCGCGATAAGCTGGAGAATGAACTCCTGAGTCGCGTCACAAACAGCCGGGTGAATGGCGACCGCATCAACCGCCTTCCCAACACGAGCAATATCAGCTTCGAGTTTATCGAAGGAGAATCAATTCTGCTGATGATGGACGAATACGGGATCTGTGCTTCGTCCGGTTCCGCTTGTACTTCCGGATCGCTGCAGCCGTCCCACGTGCTTCGCGCCATGGGGGTGCCCTTCACCATGGCTCACGGTTCCATACGGTTTAGCCTGAGTGTCTACAATACCGATGCGGAGATCGAGTTCGTCATCGAAAAGCTCCCGCCGATCATTGAGACCTTGCGAAACCTGTCCCCGTATTGGACGACAGCACAGCAGTGTGGCTCAGCCTAGCCAGTGTAAAGGCGACCGGCCGGTCGCCCTTACACAATCGGGTTGAATGGTGGTCGAATTGGTAAGAAACTTTCGCCGAGGTTTACCAGGTGCAATTGCTCGTCTGAAAGATACAACCGTGGCAAGGGCATCGATTCAGACATCGCCACATCTGCAATTTTTGAAGACTGATCACTGGCCACTAACCACTGATGACTACTTTTGGTAACTTTCACAAACTGGGTTGATCATGCATGAAATATCGCTAATGGATCAGTGCAAAATCGAGGTTGCAGCAGGCAAGCTCCACCGCGAATCAATACCTGCAATCGTGAGCGAGCTTGTCCTTTCCTGCAACCGAGAAAATTGTTTCGATCACGTAGGTCCCGAACCGATCCCTTCGCGGGATTCGGTAATCGACATTGTACAGAGAATCTGTCGGATTCTTTATCCGGGGTATTTTGTCCGCACCCGTATCGATGAGTTCAATTTGAACTACTATTTTGGCCAGGAGGCCACAGCGCTGTTCGAGATCCTGGCTGAGCAGGTTTCTGTTGCTTTGCGTCATGACTGCATCCGCCACAACCTGCCCTGTATCATGTGTGAAGAGCGTGGCCAGGAGATCACCGTGGAGTTCATGGGCAAACTGCCCGGGCTGAGAGCGATTCTTGCGACAGATGTCCGGGCCGCGTACGAAGGGGATCCCGCGGCCAAAAGTTATGATGAAGTGATTTTCAGCTATCCTGGGCTCTTTGCCGTCAGCGTCTATCGGATGGCCCATGAGCTCTGGGAGCAGGGAGTGCCCTTCATTCCTCGCATCATGAGTGAATATGCCCACAGTCTGACCGGCATCGATATCCATCCGGGCGCCCATATCAGAGAGAGCTTTTTTATCGACCATGGGACGGGCGTAGTGGTGGGCGAAACCACGGAGATTGGCAAACATGTAAGGCTCTACCAGGGCGTTACGCTTGGCGCCCTTTCTCTGCCCAGAGATGCCGGTGAACTGTTCAGGAATAAGAAACGTCATCCAACCATCGAAGACGATGTGATCATCTATGCCGGCGCCACCATCCTGGGCGGGGAGACCGTCATCGGGGCACGCTCGGTGATCGGGGGGAATGTGTGGATCACTGATTCCGTGCCTCCCGACACCAAGGTCTTTTTGAAGAAACCAGAGCTAATATTTAAGATGAGCGATGTCGATAGCTCATCATGATCAATCAGTGACTTGACGTGTTGTTCTAATATCCCGGGCGGGATGCTCATCAAAAGGGGCATCCCGCTTCGTATTGCATATTTGATGGGAATTGGGGATTTTGGGCGCATTCTTGTGGGGGGCAAGGATTATTGATGGTCGTTTCGTTCGTTTGGAAGCTGCAACCTCACTGGGAGATAACGTGAAGCTGTCTACCAAAGGCCGCTACGGCGTCCGGTTGATGTTCGATTTGGCCCTCCATTACGGGGAGGGGACGGTCTCCCTTAAAGACGTGGCAAAAAGGCAGGGAATCTCTGAGAAATATCTCTGGCATTTGATCTCGCCGTTAAAGCACGCTGGGCTGATCAATTCCACGCGGGGCTCGCAGGGTGGTTATGTCTTGGCGAAACCGCCCCATCTCATCTCCTTGAAGGAAATCCTGCTGGTTCTGGAGGGTTCGATGTGTTTGGTGGACTGCACGGAGCAACCCTCTTTGTGCAAGCGGGCCAGTGGCTGCGTCGCCAGAGAAGTGTGGACGGAAGTCGCAGACAAGATGCTCCGGGCGTTGGAGTCCTTTACCCTCGAAGAAATGCTTGAAAAGGAAAGAGGCAAGCAGGAAGCCATCACCTATAGCATTTGATCGAGATAACTTTCATGCCCGAGTCGCGCCCCTGAAGCATGAAAATGGAACCTGGTAATTTCCGACAGCAGAAGGTTTCCTCGGATTGCTCAGCATCCCGAGCCTCCCTGTAGGAGCCGACAACTTCGCCTCGCTTACTCAGCTTCCTCCGCGAAAGTTTTCTATGGAAAAAGCCCAAATGGAAAGCTAGAATTGGCCCCAAAGGTAAGGAAGCTCATCGGCGTGGCGATTACAGGCATTCTCTCCCTTACGGTGGTGCTTGTTCTCAATAGCACGCCCGGACTCGCCGAAATGAATGGGAATAGCTAACATTTTGGAAGCAACAGCGGGTTCAAAGGGGTTTGCCTTGGGCGGGCCGGTTATTGCTATTTTTTGAGCAGGCGGCATTCCTGAAAATCTTGGAATTGGACGTTTTTTGTGCCATAAAGCATAATCTTCATGTGCACCATGATTTTAGGATTTTAGAAAGGATGAGGAATATTTCATGTTGAAGAAGAATAAGAAGACCATTTTAGTGCTCGCTTTGTTGCTGCTCCTGCTGACGGGATGGTCGACTCTCAGAGCCAAGACCACCGAGGAAAATCCCGATGTTTACCAATATTTGAGGCTATTCAGCGATGTCTTAAATATTGTCCAGGATAACTATGTGGAGAAGGTCGATTTGAAGAAGCTCATGTACGGAGCCGTAAGTGGCATGCTTCGCGAACTCGACCCGCATTCTTCCTTTCTCAAACCTGAGGAATATAAAGAGTTACAGGTTGAAACCAAAGGGAAATTCGGTGGGTTGGGTATCGAAATTACCACGCGAGACGGAGTCCTGACGGTGGTGTCCCCGCTGGAGGGAACCCCGGCCGACAAGGCAGGGATGCAAGCCGGAGACCAGATCATCAAAATCGATGACCAGCCGACTCAGGATATGTCGCTGACGGAGGCGGTGCAAAAAATGCGCGGCGCCAAAGGCACGAAAGTGAAGCTCACCGTCATCAGAAAAGGCGAACGTAAGCCTTTGGAATTTGATCTGACCCGGGATACGATCTCTATCCAAAGCGTAAAGTGGCGCACTCTGGAACCAGGCTACGGCTATGTTCGGATCTCCAGTTTCCAAAGCGGAACGGCTAACGATCTACGCAAGGCCCTCGATCAGCTCGAAAGCGATAATCATCCTCTGCAGGGATTGGTCCTGGATCTCCGCAATGATCCAGGGGGACTGCTGGATCAGGCTGTTGAAGTCGCTGATGAATTTATTGATGAGGGTTTGATTGTTTACACAGGCGGACGACTGGAAAACCAAAAGATGCGCTTTGAGGCCCACAAGAACAGCAAACCCCGCAACTATCCAATCGTGGTGCTGGTCAACTCGGGAAGCGCCAGCGCCTCAGAAATCGTGGCGGGGGCTCTCCAGGACCATAAACGGGCAATCGTCCTGGGAGAGCCGACCTTCGGTAAGGGTTCCGTCCAAACCGTCATTCCCTTGAGTGATGGATCGGCCCTACGACTTACTACATCGCTCTACTACACGCCGTCAGGACGATCCATCCAAGCCAAGGGGATTGAGCCCGATATTCTGGTCAAGAGAGAGTCTCCTCCGAAAACCGAAGAAGAAGGGGCAGATGAGCTCCGGCGTATTCGCGAAAAAGATCTCCCGCGACACATGGAAACAGAAAAATCGGAACCAGGAGACTCGAAGGCTGGGGCAATCCAGCTCGAGACGCAAAAGATGTTGGAACAGGACAACCAGCTCAGACGGGCCTTGGATTTGCTCAAGGGATACAAAATCATGGGTCAGATGACCGTCAAATAATCCTGAAGAACTATGGTTCAGATGGCTTCCAGGGTGGCCCCCGGGAACAGCAAAAGCTCCAGGGGGAAAGCGCCAAGGAATCGAAGAACTGACAAGCGCTCCGGGAAGAGTTCCAGGAAAGCCGATGGTGGAAGCTTCCGGTTTTCTTTCCGGAGAATTGCGAAGACTCCCCGTTTAGCCTTGCTGCTGGCTTGGTTTATAGCCGTAATGGCGTTGGCGGGGATCATATACTGGGGGAAGAGTTCCAATCCGGCGCCCCAGCGACGGCCGGAAGCCGCAGCAAAAAACCAGGTGACTTCCCCGCCAAAGCTCTTTGATCATCGGGATCTCCCTCGGGCCAGTGAAGCGACACGGCAGCCGACGGCAACAGGCAGTGATAAACGTCAGAGCACCGGGGCAGCCGCAAAACACACCTCCGAGCTCCAAGACCCTATAAAACCGAGACAGGCTCCCGTAGCAGACTCCCACAATGAAACCCGTGCCACCACTCATTATGCTTCGCGGGCGCCGGAACCCAACACGAATGAACTGCAAACCCCCCTTTCGCCCCCCCAGCTCCCCTCCCCAGCTCTTACTCCGCCCATTGCCAGGGTGGCCATCGTAATCGATGATTTTGGGCCTAACTTGGAAATTGCCAAGAGGTTTCTCGAACTTCCCCTTGCCATTACCTTTTCCATCCTTCCCCACCAACAGTATAGTCAGGAGGTTGCCGAGTTGGCCCATGCGCACCACCGCCAGGTTATTCTTCATTTGCCAATGGAACCACAAGGCTATCCCAGAGTGAAGCCGGGCAAAGGGGCCTTGTTACTCTCTATGTCCGGCGATGCTATTCAGGAATCGCTCAGTAGCGCTTTGGACGCGAGCCCCTATTTCACAGGCATAAATAACCATATGGGTTCTCGCTTCACCGAGAATGCCGCGGTGATGAAAACGGTCCTGGAAGAAGCGAGAAAACGAAAGCTATACTTCATTGACAGCTATACCAGCCCCCGCAGCGTAGCCGCTTCCGTGGCGCAACAGGTCCACATCCCCTTCCGACGGCGCGACGTCTTCCTTGACAATAATCCGTCGGAAGGCGCCATTCGCGCACAAATAAGACAGGTCATACGCCGGGCGAAAATCCAGGGATCGGCCTTGGCCATCGGCCACCCTCACGAAGCTACCCTGCACGCACTCAGCCAGGAGGTGGGGGAGTTTGAAGGGGAGAAGATTGCCGTAGTGTCTGCGGGTGAGCTGATGCCGGAGTTTTGAGCTTCCCTTTTTGATCTTGACCTTTGGGGTCGGAAAAGCTATGCAGAGCGAGCATAAACTTGGGAAATAAATCTTTGACATAATTGGGTTTCTGAACGAACAACGCAGCTAATTCTCGAGGGAGGAAAGGGGATTATGAATCGTGTCTTCAAATCAGCTTTGTTTATTGCGGCATGGTGCGCTTGCCTGAGTTGGGCTCATGCTGCCGACCCTGCCGGCAATCCTGCTCAGCCCAAGCCCGCAGCCCCGGCGGCTTCTCAGGATGCACCGGTGATCCAGGTGCCGGAAGCGACCTATGATTTTGGTGAAGTCTTTGAGGGGGTCGAAGTTTCTCATGACTATACGGTCAAGAACACAGGCAAAACGGAATTGCAGATCGAGCAAGTGCGCCCTGGTTGAGGGTGCGCTGTAGCCCAGTTTGATCGGGCTATCCCTCCCGGAGGCGAGGGCAAAGTAACTCTTAAGGTTAATCTCAAAGGCTACCAGGGAAATGTCAAGAAGACCGCCACCGTGTTTAGCAATGACCCTCAAAATCAGCGAACTATGCTGGTTTTGCAGGGAGCCGTTAAGGCCTTGATCGAAATTCAACCTGCCGGCAACGTTGCTTTCCGGGGGATGGCAGACCAGTTGGAGGAAAAAACCATCGATTTGGTTAGTTCTACGCAACGATTCGCGATTCAGAAAGTCGAGAGCAACCTCGAAGACAAGATCCGCTATAAATTAGAAACAGTGGAAGAGGGGAAACACTATCGTCTGAAAGTCGCCAATCTCTTAAAGCAGGGGAACTACAACGGGTTTATTAAATGTTATACAGACGTCCAGGAAAAACCGGAGATTATGATCCGAATTAATGGATTCATCGAAGGGGACGTCACCGTCAAACCGTTGATGGTGTTGATCGGCAAAATGGCTGCACAACAACCCGTGCGCACGGGAAAGGTGCTCGTTGTCAGCAACCGTAACAAGCCTTTCCAAATTAAGAAACTCACTTACGATGAAAAATTGATCGAGGTCAAGCAGGAGCCTCTCCCCAAGGAACCCGGCTTCAGCCTGGAGATTACCCCCAAAATGGAAGGTCTCCCAACCGGGGCAGGAGGCCGACAACAGACAACCCTAACGATTCAAACCGATGTGCAATCTGACGAACCACAACAGGTCCAGATCCATATAATAAACAGTGCCGAGACGCCGCTCACTCGCCCCCCCAGCGCTCAGGCGCCTCCCAACCCGGATGAAGCGCCCCAAAGCACCCCGCAGTAATGGTTGCGCTCATATCCTCTCTTGTCCGCCAGGCAAGAGAGGATATGAGCGAACAGCTTTTCCCGCCTCCCTATCATGTTGCCGTGGTCTGCGTCAAAACGGCGGATGCGGAAGTATTCGATTGCGCCGGATGCGTCCGCACACTCGGGAATTATATTTTGAGAACGGCTGAGTCTTTGATGCTCTGGGAAGGGGTCCGGAGGGCTACTGTCCTGTGGGAAGGTTAAACTGCTGCCAGAGTTTCCATCCATCAACAAGGACTCGCACCTGGCCATAGCCCTTGGCCATGAGTGCTGAAGCGAGTTCCCTGCTGAGGTTGCAACTTTCGCCATCACAGTAAGTAATAATAATCGCATCACGAGGAATACCCGACATAGCCTCCGGGAAGCGTCGGTCAAAATCTTCCCATGGCAGGCTCTTGGCGCCTTCAATATGCCCCCTGCGGTATTGTTCCCGTGAACGGGCATCAAGGAATACTGCTTGTTGATCAAAGTAGAGAGCTTCGGCATCTTCCAGGGCAATGATCAGGTTGTCTCCTCCCGAGGGAGGATTGATCTGAACGCCCGTAGACAAATCCGGAACAAGCGGTAGTCTTTGATCGCGTAGGATATTGACGCTGAGGCCGATTCCCAGAGCAATGATGAGAACGGCCATGCTTTGCCATATCGCCTGAAACCATTGATGACTCATGTTTTTGGCTCTTATGTATCGGTTATCGGTTAGTGGTTATTAGTTGATGGTTGATAGGTCCTTGGATGCAGATGGCACACGCGCTCGCCAGCAGTCTAGAAGCGAGTCACTGCCCCTACTTTTCACTTCTTCGGACGATACAGGCAAAGCGGTTCTTCCGCGAGGTAGTCGCCCGTGCTTTCATAAGCTCTGGCGCGACAGCCGCCGCATACCTTCACGTACTCGCACCCCCCACACTTTCCCCGATACTTGCCAAAATCCCTCAGATCCCTGAAAATGGTGGAGTTCTCCCAGATTTCCCGAAAGGATTGTTCCCGGATGTTGCCGCAATAGAGTTCCAGGTAGCCGCAGGGCTGTACCTGTCCGACATGGGAAATGAAGGCAAAGCCGACCCCTCCCAGACAACCGCGGGTCATGGCATCCAGGCCGAAAGTCTTAAAGCTCACTTCACGTCCTTCTGATCGGGCCTGCTGCCGTAGGATGCGATAATAATGAGGGGCACAGGTCGCTTTCAACTGTAGCGGCGTCCGGTCTCTTTGTTCATAGAACCAATGCAGCGTTTCTTCATATTGCTCGGCGTTGATACCCTGCTCCGTCAGGTCTTTGCCACGGCCCATGGGAACGAGCAGGAAAATGTGGTGGGCCACAGCACCGAGGGAGATCGCGAGCTCCTGAATGGCTGGGAGCTCAAGGAGGTTCTGCTGCGTAATGGTGGTATTGATCTGAAAATCCAGGCCCGCCTCCCTGGCGTACTGCACGCCACGTAGTGCTCCTTCAAAAGCCCCGGGAACCTGGCGGAAGGCATCATGCGATGCGGCTGTCGCGCCATCCAGGCTGATGCTGATCCGCTGAATTCCTGCTTCCTGCATCCTTCTGGTTTTATCGGCAGAGAGGAGGGTCCCGTTCACGGCCATGGTCATACGGAAGCCCTTCTGGTTTCCGTAAGCTGCAATCTCGAAGATATCCGGACGCAACAGGGGTTCGCCACCGGTCAGGATGATGATCGGACTGGCAAAGGTTTGAATCTCATCCAACAGCTTGAAGCATTCCGCCGTCGTTAGTTCGTTCTCATAAGGGCGGTCCAGCGCGGCGGCGCGGCAGTGAATGCAGGCCAGGTTGCAAGTGCGCGTCACTTCCCATGCCACCAGGCGCAAATTGGCCTCACTCCCGCTTTTATGTTCCCTTTTCATGCACTTCCTCGTTCAATTCTCCAGGAGCACTTTTGCAGCTTCTTTGGCAAAATAGGTCAAAATGAGATCTGCTCCCGCTCGCCGGATGGAGAAGAGGACTTCCATCATCACCCGTTTCTCATCCAGCCAGCCCTGAGCCGCCGCGGCTTTGATCATGGAATATTCACCACTGACATTGTACGCCGCCACCGGCCAATCGAAGCGGTCCTTGGCGCGGCGAATAATGTCCAGGTAGGGTAGGGCCGGCTTGACCATGACCATATCCGCTCCCTCCTCCAAGTCCATGGCGATCTCGCGCAGAGCCTCATCCGCATTGGCCATATCCATTTGATACGCACGCCGGTCACCGAACTTGGGAGCAGAATCGGCCGCTTCGCGGAACGGTCCATAGAAGGCAGAACAGTACTTGGCTGAGTAGGAGAGGATGCCGACCTGGTCATGGCCGTTTTCATCCAGGGCCTGTCGAATGGCCCGCACGCGACCATCCATCATATCGGAGGGGGCCACAATATCGGCGCCGGAACGAGCATGAGAGAGAGCGACCCTTGCCAACACCTCCAGCGTAGCATCATTGTCGACCTGCTCCCCTTGCAGCAGCCCACAGTGGCCGTGGCTGGTATACTCGCACAAGCAAACATCGGTTATGACCACCAGGTCGGGGTATTTTTCCTTAATGGCCAGGGTGGCTTTCTGAACCGCGCCGTGATCCGAAAAAGCTTCACTTCCCTCCTCGTCCTTCTCCTGAGGCAGGCCGAACAACAACACTGCCGGCACGTTGAGACGCACCACGGTCGCCACTTCATCCATGAGCCGATCAACCGAAAACTGATAGACATCCGGCATAGATTGAATGGGGTTCTTTATGTTTTTGCCCGGCAGGACAAAGAGAGGGTAAACCAGTTGATCCACGGTGAGCACCGTTTCGCGAATCATGCGGCGCAGGTTTTCGGTACGACGAAACCTTCTTGGGCGATATTCGGGAAAATACACGGGAAGCACCCTCCTCTATCGAGCAACAATAAGATCGTTACCGGGCTATTTCTTCATCCGTAAGGTAGCACGCCGGGTCTGGACTCCACAGGTCCCCTGTTGCAGCTTCAGCACGCACCCGGAAATTCCCCCCGCAGATATCCAACCAGCGACAACGGCTGCAGCGCCCTTTTACATGAAGTTTCTTGTCTTTAAGTTGCTTCATCAAAGGATTGGAAAGGTCGGTCCAGATCTCACTGAAAGGCCGCTCCCTGACATTGCCGAAGCTGTAATCGCGCCAGAACTGATCGGCATGGACCCTGCCGTCCCAACTGATGCAGCCGATGCCGCGCCCGGAATTGTTGCCCTCGTTCATCTGCAGGAGTTCCAGGACATCAGAAGCCCTGAGCGATCCTTCCCTGAGCATCCGGAGGTACAGGTAGGGGCCATCAGCATGGTTATCTACAGTTAAGACCTCTTTCATCTTGCCGCGCCGATGAAGGTCGTCGGTTCGCTCGATAATGAGATCCACGACCGTCCGGGTTTCCTCATGGGAGAGGTCTTCATCCATGAGTTTGCTGCCTCTTCCGGCATAAACCAGATGATAGAAGCAAACCCGGGGGATGTCGCGTTCCTCCAGCAGGTCGAAAATGGCGGGTATTTCACGATAATTGAGGCGATTCATGGTAAACCGCAACCCCACCTTGATCCCTGCTTCCTGGCATGCAGCGATGCCATCAAGCGCTTTACGGAACGCCCCCCGCACTCCCCGAAACCGATCGTTCACGCCTTCCATGCCATCAAGGCTGATCCCCACGTAGGACAATCCGATCTCTTTGAGCTGCTGAGCAGCAGCAGGAGTAATCAAGGTCCCGTTGGTGGAAATAACTGCGCGCATGCCTTTGCCAACGGCATGGGAGGCAAGTTCCATGAGATCAGGACGCATCATCGGTTCGCCGCCGGAGAAAAGCACCACCGGGCAGCCAAATTCCGCTAGATTATCAAGAACGCTTTTTCCTTCCCGGGTTGACAGCTCGTCCGGAAAGTCCTCGTCCCTGGCGTGGGCATAGCAGTGGACACATTTCAGGTTGCAGCGTCTGGTCATGTTCCACACGACTACCGGTTTCTTGTCCCGGGAAAACTGCAGGAGGTGCGAAGGCAGATGCCCGCTTTGGCGCCCGTAGCGCAAGGCGTCAGAAGGCTCGACAGTGCCACAATAAAGCTTTGAGATACCGATCATTATGGCTATTCCTATGGTTACGATTTTTCTCTTTGCTCGGTGGCATCGAGGGGATAGCTGCGATAGCTTTCCCGGATCAACTCATCCAGGTAGACGCTCGGCTGAAGGACGGCCCTCCTGGGCATGGTGAACTCGGTTTGGCCGCTGCGGTCGGCAATCAGTTTGAAACCGTAGTCGAAGTCTCGGGAAACCCCGAAGCACACGGCCGTGGCCGTGGAATCCCGTTGCAACGCCTCTTCGATGATCTGATTAACCGCTTCCTCATCGAAATGAATCCTAAAATGATAATTCTCATGGAAATCTGTTTCGAATACCCGGATTTGATTATAGAGCAAAATTACCTCATCTACGACGGCCTCAACAGCCAGACCGGTGCGCAAATGCTGCTCTACGACCAATTCAATTCGGTCAGGGGAAAAGATCTGAGGAAATTGGAGGATATAGTGCTCTCCCCTTGTCATCATCTGCTCTCGAGCCTGCGCTTTCTCGTTCTCGATGAATTGCAGATATCCCTGCAGACGCCCAGGATCATGGGGATTGCCAAGGATTCGGTCCAATTCGCCAAGCGGATCGAGCACCACCTCCCTCGTGACCACAAGATAACGGATGGTAGAGGTCGGAAGGCTTTTTTCGAAGGACAACAGTACTCGTTCAATGACACTCACCAACCCCCGCGCTCCTGTTTTTTCCTCATATGCCATCTCGGCAAGGAGATGCAGAGCATCGTCTCGAAACTTGATATCGATACCGTAACTCCGAAAGTCCTCTGTTTTTCCAACAATGATGGGATTGTTCGGGTTTTTCAGGATTTCATAGAGATCCTCAACCTCCAGAGGCTCCAACACGGCCACAACCGGCAGGCGACCGACAAATTCGCTTTCGAAACCGTACTCGATCATGTCCTCCGCTTTGACATGCCGGGCGAACTTATGGTCGTTCTCTTTGCTGTGGATTTGCGCGCCAAAACCAACACCCTGTTGCTGCATGCGTTTTTTAACGATTGGGGCGAGATCGTTAAACGCGCCGCTCATGATAAAAAGAATATTCCTGGTATTAATGGTGCGTTTTTCACGCTTCCCGGTCTTTCGGTAATGCTCGATGGCCTGGATCTGAGAGATGGGATCGTGGGACACCTTGAGGTCCACTTCGGTCTCTTCCATCGGCTTCAGAAGAGCCCGCTGCACCCCCGTTCGTGAAACATCCGGTCCGATGAGGTGCCGGGAGGAGGCGATTTTATCAATTTCATCAAGGTAGATGATTCCATGTTCAGCCAACTCCAGATCCTCGTCGGCCTCGACCAGCAATTGCCTCACAAGATCTTCCACGTCGCCACCCACATATCCCGTTTCACTGAACTTGGTGGCATCACCTTTCACAAATGGAACGCCAAGTTTCTTGGCAATTAATTTGACAAGGTAGGTCTTGCCAACCCCTGTAGGTCCAATCAACAGGACGTTGTTCTTGATTCGCCCGACAATTTCCTCACCCCGAAACCGAGGCTTCCGCCGTTGGTATTTGATTCGATTGTAATGGGTGCAGATCTTGGTGGCCAGCACTGCCTTCGCTTCCGCTTGCTTGATCACGTATTGATCAAGGTAGCTTTCCAATTCTTCCGGTTTGAGGTCAAATTTGATCTTATCAACACCACCAGGTTTCTTTTGTTCTTGCGGAGGATCTTTCGTCTGCGACAGCATCATGGGAGAAACCACCTTTATCCGATATCCGTACTTCTTGGAAAGGTATTCACTCAGCTCCTTTTCCAGTTCTTCCTGGTCAGGTAATTCTGGGATATCATCCGGCATCACAATATCCTGAAGCAATGTCTAAATCATTAAATCCAGCACTTTACGCACCATCCAGCAAGACATTGGTGAATATAAACTCTTACCACAGGCATTTCAACCATACCCGCGTCTCTCCATCCCTCCATCTCCGAGTCTTCTCACCTCCCCGTCCCATCGGCAGCCCGGCTCATCCGATGCGCCGTTAGGGGTCCGTCCAAAAATAACTTGCTCTCATTTTGACCCTATTTCAAACCACGAAGCAACACGAAGAGGATGAAGAAATGACTTCCTATCCTTCGTTTTCTTCGTGCTCTGCGCGGCAAAAGAAGAAGTTTATTCCTTGAATATCCCCTTAGGCAGATTTCCAACCATCCTGGGCTTGACGGATGCCTCGACCGAAGCGATCATATGGTTCACATTACAGTCAATCGATTCTGGAGAAAAAGGAGAGTAGTATGCAAATCTCTGAGATGCCAAGTCTCTATCTGTGCCTGAAAGACAACTGCCTGGCCGACTTTTATTACCTGCTGCAAAGTGGATTTGAGCTCAAGATCAGGGTGGGGATGAGTGTGGAAGCTACTCTCACCCAGGAATTCGGGTTGAGTCAAGACCACCTTGAAAAAATCCAGACCATTTTTCTGGATGGCAAGGCTGTGGACGACCTTGAGTCCTCCGTGGTTAGGGATGGGTCCGTCCTGGCGCTTTCCGCAGCAATGCCCGGTCTGGTGGGAGCAACCCTGAGAAGAGGCAGCTATTACGCGGCGATGCGTTCCCAGATCACTGCCGCCGAAACGCAAGACACGGCAGTCTCGAAAGAGGGCATGGTCACGGTGAAGGTTTTTAATATCCTGCTCAATGAGCTGGCGCCGATTTTCCTTGGCAAAGGGATCTGGATTGAAAAGAATGTTTTTCAGGATTTTTTTGCCGTCCAACCACGCAGCTTTTGGGCGAACTGTAAGGATGCCCATATAAACGGAGGCAGGGTTGAACCGGAAGCAGTGATCAAATGGGAATGGCCGAATGCCAAGGGACTCATCTGTCTTAAGGTAGAAGCAAGTAACTCCGAGACGTCAAATTGTTTTGAGTGACGCGCGTGGACTCAAGGTTCATGAGCTGTGGGAGAATGGTCATGCCTTGTGAAAAAATCGTAACCCATTTGGCGAAAATTGTAACCGGCGACTTCCACTGCTCACCTGCTTTTGCTCAAAGAATGGCTCGCCATAAGGATTTAGGTTTTTAGCATGCTAATTGCATTAAATCTAAAACAGATTGGGCGCCCGACAGCAGCATACCGTCGGGAAAAAATTGCGGTCGACATCCGGAGAGCCGAGACCAGAGACGAGGAGGAACCCGTGAATCCCTTAAAATACCAGTGTATTCGATGCAAGAGCACGTGGGGGGAAGGGGAGCCCGAACGCGATGGATATTCCCACGGTCTCTGCGGACCCTGTTTGAAGGAGGCGCTGACTCCACTGTATCGCAAGCGGCAGGCTCAGGAGGGGAACTTCGATTGTTTTGGCAGATCCCAAGGCTTTTGCGATCAATGCGCGTGCCTGTACCGCGAGATCTGCCTGGTGGCTGCCTGATCATGTTCCATGTGCGTCACCACCCTGACACCTCTCCACCTTGGGCCCATTCTTGGTAATTAACTTGTGGCACCTCGATTCTTCTCAGGCCCCCTGTTTCTTCCTCCCGTCTCTTGGCAAAAAAATATCCCTGCCATTTCCATGTGAAAGGCGAACGCCAAATCTTGCGGTTCCGTAAGGATAAGTCTTTCCGTACTCTCAGCAGTAGGTTCAAAAGGAGGAATGCTCGAAGAATTTCTGGCCTCGGCAAGACCAAAAACCAAGAGCGTGCCGTCGTCAGCACTTCGCACCCCGAATTCCTTGATCTCATTCGTTCTCACGACGATCCCCGTCTCCTCGCAAACCTCTCGTGCAGCCGCCTCCTGCCAAGTTTCGCCCAGGTTGATATATCCGCCCGGAAGAGCCAGCATACCGGTGTGAGGTTCGATGCCTCGTCGAATCACGATAAGGCCTTGGTCCACAGGGACCAGGGTTACCGCAACGGGAAGCGGATTGAGGAAGGTCACCCTACCACAGCCTGCACAACGCCTTGGCCATGGATCCCTGTTCCGGAAAGCGTGGCCACAATAGGAACAGTGTGAATTCTTCTCAAACATTTTCAGTCCTTAAAATGTTTCCTTGTTCCAGTAAGAAGAACGCTCAGGTGGTTCATTCTCGAGTCCTCCGCCATTGTTCTTCCCGGCCCATTTCGAGAAGTCTCAACAGCTCGCCACTGGTTGCGTCGGGCGTCGTCAACCACAAGCGTTTCAAGCTGGTACCTGACAACTGAGAGAGCCGCTGCCGCAACAGAACAACAAAGCGCTCTCGCTCCAGAGAAGGGCAACGGACTCCGAGCGCTGGGAGGGCGAGTGCTTCAAGTTTTCTCTCCTCAGCCTGTCGAAAGATTCCGTGCAAACTAGCGATTATCCATTCTTCCCTCCAAGTTGGATCTTGATTCAAATCGTGGATTACCGCCAGAAACCGAAGGGGCACTCCCCTCTTGATGATCACCTCTCCAGGGATCGAGGGACGTGCCGCAAGCACTTCCGTCATTAGCCGGACAGGGTGTTCCGTTACTTCCTGAAACTCGGGATCGGCACTCAGTACGTGATAGGTGTCGTCCTCATAAACAACCGCATCCACGGGAAATGGCGGTCTGTTCCAGGGTGCTGCAACGATCCTGAGAGAGCGAAACGTGATTTCATTGTCACGACCACCCCGAAGAAGGCGTAATTTTGGCCTGACATCAGGTTTCCCTTCCACTCTGCCTCCTCTACTTAAGCCCAAGTTCCTGTATGAGAGAAATCACAGCGGTTTTTTTGGACTGTACCAAATGCTTATCAAATGGAATACTTCAAACAGGTAAATCTCGATCAAGCTCTGTTCCAAAAAAGCGGACACCTGCTTCCGTGATTACAGATGGATTATTATATTAGCCACGTGAGAGGCGGTTAGCGAGGTGAGCGACCGGCGGTCCATGCCGAGCTTGTCATGTCAAAAGCGGGAAGCGGAAGACCACGGCAAGGAATCAATGTCCTCATAGTCACGCGGGCAAGCGGACGATGCCGGCAGAGTTGAAAGCGGTCTGACTCCGCCCTGCAAAAAGAAAGTGCTCACCTGATTGACTTTGGTCCTCTCGAGACGGTACTATTAACCTTTAATTTAACCGGAATGGAGGTGATTCAAGTGGATTCCAAGCATCATCTCGCGATTTTCGAAGTCGACGATTGCGGTTGTTGTGAAACCGGTGATCTTGCCGCCGACGAAGGCGGCAAAGCCTATGGATGCCACGAGAAGAGCACCGTTCTCACTCACCGTGAAGAAGAGGTTCTCAGACGCATCAGAGAGCTCAGTCTGAAAGCCAAAGCGATCAAGGAGCAGCTTAAGCGCTTTGAGGAAGCAGAATCCGTTGATTTGCAGGCAAAGCAAAGGGCCATGGAAGTATTGGAAAGTCTGCGCCGGCTGCGTTCCGCATTGGATGCGGAGCGGGTTGCCGCCGCAGAAGAACGGATGCGCCTCCTAGGGCATGCTTAGGTAAAAGGATAAAAGAGGGACGGGTAAGATTTCTTTGTTGAACTCCTGGAAAACCCGGCAGGTCGATTTCTCCGGGTTTTTTTCTTTCTCCCAGTACGATACCGACCCGCCAGAAAATCAAAAGAAGTCAGCACATCGTCAGCCAGACCAAACCGGACAGGGCGGACTGACCATCTGTCGTTCATGATGTGCAATTCCGGGAGGAACGTAGCATGATTCGTAAGGAAGATGCCTTGCTGTACCACACCCAGGAGCGCCCCGGGAAGATCGAGGTGAAATCCACGAAACCTTGCATCACCCAAAGAGATCTCTCCATGGCGTACACTCCAGGTGTGGCCGCACCTTGCAGGGAAATCGAGAAAAACGCAGACCGGGTCTTTGACTACACGATCAAGGGCAATCTCGTCGCCGTGGTGACCAACGGCACCGCGGTGTTGGGGCTCGGTCATATTGGTCCCCTTGCCGCAAAGCCGGTCATGGAAGGAAAAGCGGTGCTTTTCAAGCGCTTTGCTGATATCGACGTGTTCGATATCGAGCTCGGTTCCACCGATCCCGATGACATCATCAAAGCGGTGCAATTGTTGGAGCCGACTTTTGGCGGCATCAATCTGGAAGATATCAAAGCCCCCGAATGCTTTTACATCGAAGAGCGGCTCAAGGAGATCATGAGCATCCCCGTCTTCCACGACGATCAGCACGGCACCGCCATCATCTCGGGCGCTGCTCTGTTGAACGCGCTCGAATTGCAACGGAAAAGGATTGACCAGGTGAAGGTCGTGTTTTCGGGCGCCGGCGCCGCCGGAATCGCCTGCGCCGAACTCTACATCAAGCTCGGGGTGAAGCGGGAAAACATGTTCATGGTGGATTCCAACGGCCTCGTCTACAAGGGCCGGGAAAAAGGCATGAACCCCTACAAAGAGCGGCTCGCCAATGGCACGGAACCGATGAGCCTAGCGGAAGTCATGAACGATGCTGATGTCTTTGCCGGAGTTTCCGTTGCCGGGGTGGTGACTAAAGAAATGGTAAAAAGCATGGCCGGGAGGCCGATTATTTTCGCCATGGCCAATCCTGATCCGGAAATCGAGTATGATGAAGCGACGAGTGTTCGCGACGACCTTATCATGGCCACCGGTCGTTCCGACTACCCTAATCAGGTCAATAATGTTCTCGGCTTTCCCTCTATTTTTCGCGGCGCTCTGGACGTTCGCGCAACCGCCATCAATGACGACATGAAGATCGCCGCTGTCCGCGCCCTGGCTGATCTGGCCAAAGAAGACATCCCTGACTCGGTCCTCAGGGCTTACGGCGGACAGGTCTTAAGATTCGGTCCGGAGTACATCATCCCCAAGCCCTTTGATCCCCGAGTGCTGGTGTGGGAGGCCGTGGCCGTGGCCAAGGCTGCGGTAGCCTCGGGGGTTGCCCGAAAACCCTTGTACGACTGGGATGTCTACCGGGACGACCTGGAAAGCCGCTTGAGCCGGTCCCAGGAAATCATGCGAAGGATCATCCACCGGGCCCAGCGCGACCCCAAACGCATCGTCTTTCTGGAAGGCAATGAGCCGAAAATCCTCCGGGCGTGCCAGGTTATCCTCGATGAAGGGATAGCCCGCCCGATTCTTTTGGGCGAACGGGCGGTGATCGAAAAGAATATCGCTGAGCTGAGTCTGGAACTGGATCGGGCGGTGATCATCGATCCCAGGAAATTTGAGCGCTTTGATGACTATGTCACCGAATTCCACCGCCTGCGATCCCGCAAGGGCATAACGCGAAAGGAAGCGACCAAGCTCTTGACGGTCAATCGCAATTACTTTGGCGCCATGATGGTCAGGATGAGAGACGCCGATGGCCTTGTGGGGGGAGTCAACAAACACTATCAGGAAACCATTCGCCCGGCTCTACAGACCCTCCCCCTGGACCAACAGACTTCAGTCATAGCCGGCATGTACATGATGGTTTTCCAAAAGGATGTGATGTTCTTTGCGGACACGACGGTGAACATCGATCCCACTACCGAACAACTGGCAGAGATCGCCATTTGTGCCGCCGACACCGTAATTCGCCTGCTGGAAATCAAACCGCGCATCGCCATGCTCTCCTTCAGCAACTTCGGCAGCACTCGTCATCCCGTGGCCCAGAAAGTGGCCCGCGCCGTGCAAATCGTGAAGAAGCGACGCCCGGATCTCAAAATCGATGGCGAGATGCAAGCCGACACGGCAGTCATTCCCGAGATTTTAAACCGGGTTTATGACTTTAACGATCTGAGGGGTAAGGCAAATGTCCTGATCTTCCCCTGTCTGGATGCCGGAAATATCGCTTACAAACTGATGGAGCGCCTCGGCGGCGCCAAAGCCATCGGTCCCATTCTCATGGGGACGAGCCGAGCGATTCACGTCATTCAGCGGAACTGTGACGTGGAAGATATCGTCAACGCCACCTCACTCGCCGTTATCGACGCCCAGGAACACTGAGAAAGGCAACTCAACACGATCACAACGCAGGTGAAGAAACCATCCAGGGGGACGTGGCCAACCCTGCCCGCAGAAATGAACTACCAGGGCGGTTGTGGGTGGTATTATGGTGAGCCCAGCGGTGCTCAGTACGGCTCCACATAAATGGGTATCCGAGATCGACTTGCCATGCCCGCGAAGGCAGGCATCCAGGCTTTTATTCTGGATTCCCGCCAAAAGCATGCGGGTTGACGTCCTGGGATTATGGTCAATTTATTTTGTGGAGCTTTACTAAGGTTACGACCGGGACGGTCGCGCCCCGGAGCCTGGGCTCCGGAGCGAAATACGTCACCGCCCGTCTCGAGTTATCATGAGCTACTTTATGAGCACCACTCGGTTGTACTGGCCTGTGAGAAACATATCTGATACGTTTGCCCCATATCCGGCATAGATCGACGCTCCTGCCCAACGTTCATCAGCAGGCTCGTCCTTAAAGACCAGGAAACGACTGGTCTTTAACTTACCGTGGCGAGTGGGGAGGATCTTCATTTTGTCACCAGCATCTTTCCATACCTTCCCATCCCAATAATAAGCCTTTCCAGAGCCCATCTGGGCAAAGACATACATATCCCCCACACTTCCTTCATCTTCGGGACGGACAGGAATGGTGACCAAAAGGCTCATCGTCCCATTCTCGCTGTCCCAGCTCTGGTTCGCCGCCGGCAGATAAGTGGCGTCTATAGCCATATCTGCCGTTGTCACAGGCGGTTCTACCGGTCCAATAGTTTCAATTGCGCTACCCTGCCAGTTGATCTTTCTCAGATCAATCATGCGAATAATCTGATTCCGGCAACCTCGAACATACAATCGTTGGCGAAAATGGTCACGCACCAGTGTCCACTGGCTGAACGGATAGACTATCCCCAGCGTTGGATCGGTGTGGGTGATTGTTCCCTTGGGGATATCGACTCGGCCCAAAAGCTGAAAAACGGTCTGCACCGACCAGTCCGGGCCGTAAGTTGGAAGAACATAGATATGGCCATCGTGAAAACTCTGCAGGGCAAAGTTCTTAAGCGTATACAGTCTGACGAAGCGGGATTTTGACAAAAAATCCCCAGGCATACCCCTCATTCCTGCCCCCTCGACCCAAACGCCGTTCTCTTTAACATCTTCGTTGGTCAAGCTACTATACTTTTTCAAATTAATAGCCTGCTGACCATAGTCCGGATCGTTCGTCAGAATCCCTTGATAATCATCGCCCGCATAGACTTTGAGCTCTCCGGCAGCCCATTCAACCACCGCAGAATTTCCCTTTACATCGTGCAAAACCAGATGCACTTCCCGTGGCAGTAAATTTTCATTATGCCATACCTTCATCAACTTGAGACCCTCGATGGCTTTTGGAACCAGGATATAGTTACCAAGCACCCAAGCCACCAGATCTGCATCCTCCAAGGTCATGTCAGGCTGGCCAGGACTTGAAAATACCGCCCCTTTTTGCCATAAGAGCGCCGCCGATAAGCCGTGCTGGTTGATGCCATCCAGGTACTTATTCGTCTGTTTCGGGATACTGATCGCGATAAAGCCATATTTGTTATTCCAGAAAGCTCCCTGGCTGTGATCCGGCATAGTCGAATGCCAGGGCAATTCCGAGGGTACATAAATCAAATCCGAGGCGTAATCTACATCGTAATCCAGTGTTCGCCCGGAAACAAACACATCGTCATTCAACCCGCCTTGAACGACCAGGTCGGAACAAGCACGCAAGGTAACCGGATTCCCGAGGACAACCATTGCCACCAGAAAAGCAACCAATCCCAATCCGCCAATAGTTCTTAACATTTGACTTTTATTCAACATGGAAGCCCCTCCTATTGTTCCACTGGGTTACTGCTGGATACTGCCGCCTCATACACCCGTCCAAATTGACCCTTCAGATACATCTCCCACTCGCTTTTCCCGTATCCCGCAAAGAATTGAGCCCCATTCCATGAATCTGAGGAAGCGTCCTTCAACACCGGGAATGTTGTCGTCTCGAGTTTTCCTGCGCCACAGGGAATCAACGGCTTTTTCGCTCCGAGTTCCACCCACCCTTGACCGTTGAAACTCATAATCTTGCCTGATGGAGTCTCAGCAAAAATATAATAGTTCCCCTTTCTTCCCTGATCGGAAGGGGGAATACCCACGGTAATGTTCATGCTGAACACATCCCCTGCATCCTGGACATCAGCATTAAGAGATCGAGCGGGGTCGGACTTTTTCAGCTCGATTGGATCTGCGAATTCATCCATTATTGCCAGAGTCCGAGGCTCTTTCCCCAGCTCAAAATCAAGTTTGGAGAAATCTATCACTCGGGGAGACTGATTGCGGGTGCCCGTGAAATATAGCTTGAGGTTGGTGTGATCGCGCACGATCGTCCACAAGGTGTAAAAGCGTCCGCCGAAAAGGAAGGATTCGACATCAGAATGATGGTTTTCTCCAACCGCAGCCTGACTATTGTGAATGATGTGAAAGGCCTGCTGGACCTTCCAATCGCTCGCAAGAGGAGGCTGGGTCAAAGCGAATTTTGATAGAATCGCCGGCCTGACGAATCTGGATTTCGGTGTATAGTCTCCGGGCAATGTCGCCATCCCTGAGCCTTCGATAAAAGCGCCAGTCTTTGGATCTTTAAGATCCTGGTTGGTAAGAGTGGAAAACTGCTTTAAGTGATCCACTTGTTTAGGATAAGTAGGATCGTTAGTCAAAACCCCTGCAAAAGTATTGTTATCATCATACATTTTAGGGGGCTTACCATCAACCCACTCGATCACCAACGATTTCCCATCCTTGTCATGCACAACCAGGTGAAGTGTAAAATGCAAAAGTCCCAGGAGATCTTCATCCCACACCGTTACTTTTGAAAAACCCGTCCGCACGCTCTTCACGGTGTCGAATCTTCCCAAGGTGAAAGCAATCAGGTCCCGCGCTGACAGTGCCTTGTCGGCTTCTTTCACATCAGGATACTCAGCGCCGTCTAACCATAAAATCGCCGCCGACAATCCAGCCTCGTTCATGCCATCGGAATACTTCTGGCCCATAATTTTTTGAACGGCCTTCACCCCGCCCAGAAGATCGATGGCGACAAATCCATATTTGTTGTACCAACTTGCGCCATCTTGGGTAATAGCTCCCCACCACGGCGCATGAGATGTCCAATGCAACCCTCGCGGCACAAACACCGCCGCATTGTACTGGTTCATCTCGAAGTCCATAGTGCGGGCGGACACCACGGGATTGATGCCGGGCATGATAAAATCCGAACATGCCAGAAGCGGCGAAACGCTCAGCCACACAACAAGAACAAAGACACCGGCAAGCACTGTTTTCATGAACTCCTCCTGATTTGATTTTGGTAAGACCAACGCTCCCCAAGCACAAACACACTGGTAAAACTGATAAGACTGGTAAAACTGACTGGTGCGAATTGAGAGGCAAGCGCTTTTCGCCGGTTGCTTGCCACTTTGTCCTGTTGAAACTGCTGAGAAGAGGTTCCCATGAGCAGCAGCTTCGTAATTTAACAATTGGCGGCAAGCAACTTCCGTCAACTAATTGACAGCGTATGTCATTGACTCAAGGAAAAACTGTCAGGGAAAAGGTTTTTGCTGCGACTTCTGGGTGATCTGCTCATCCGTGCAATTCTCCGCTTGCTTTTGTTGTCCACCGCGCGCCTATTGGCAAATACAATGGATCTGGCGCCGGGCAAAATCGCTCTAGGAGATCGTGCGCTGCGCATTCTCATGAGACTGGACAACTCGCAAAAGCATATGATTGCAAGGACCGTGCCTGCATAGTTGGGTCCGTTCCGGTCACCGATGACTACTTTGCGGGTGATTTTCACTCCGCGACTGTGCCACAAGCCATGGGAATTAAGGTGAGAAAGATCTGATCAGCACGAGGCTGAAGAGGTTCAAGACTTATTTGTAAGCTGGAGTGTGAAAAGCTCCGGCTTTTTTGCTTCCGGCGTCGCCATAACCGAGCTTCACCATCGCATCCAAAGCGACGGCCTTGCCTGCCGCACCGGCAGGTTCAGCGGCTATCACCCCTGGTAGATGCCACTGACGACATCGGCGATCTCAGAGCCAATACCCTTGCCTCCGAGCAGGCGAACGATCTCCGGCAGTTGGCCTGGATGATTCATGACCACTTCGAGGTCGCCATCCTCGTCGAGCACCGAGAATTGGTTCTCCCCGAGAACCCGAACCGCTTCTTCAAGCTGGTCAACCAATAGCCCCAGCACCGAGTAATCGGACATGTAAAAAATCGGCAGCGGCCGGGCAAGCGGATAGCACCCTTTGTCTTGCCCGCGGTTCACACCAGATTTGCCTTTCTCCTTCGCCAATAAGGGGATCTTCCACATAATACGGTTCCCTGCTTTGCTCCAAAATCCCTGGAAATTTAACTTCGGCGGGCGTCACCCACTCGACAACGATTCCCGCAACGGTTTCACGTCATTTAAGACTTACTGATCCGGATGGCACGTTTTCAAGTATCGTTCCATTGAGTTAAGGTGAAAGTTGGCTATACTTTATCTCCATTCCAATTCCGTCTGGAGCGGGACGCCATCGGCACAGTCGAAGCCATGCAAGGCGGCTGTCAGCACACTGATTGGGGTTGGAAGCGTCGTTTTTCCGCCTCAGGGACGCTGAGGAAACAGGGCCTTTTCCGTGTGCTTTCTGCGCTTTTGCAGTGAAATCTTTTCACGGCTTTCTTGACCCGCTCTCGGCCCTTGGCCGGCGGTGCTACTCGCCTTCGAGCTTGAGCCCTTCGGTCGTCACCACAACCGCTGTCGCCCCCATCTCACGAAGATGTTCAGCGAGCGTGAACTCTTCCAGAGTAGCCGGAATTTGTGAAGCCTCGCAGACACTGAGGAAGGCTTCAGTCAAGATAGCCCGATGGGATTTCCCCTCATGGAGGATGTTGTATACGTGAATTCGCTCTCTGGGTTCGTATTTCACCTCTATCTTCGAACCCGGGAATTCGCTAAGCAGATAACCCTGAACCTCACTCAATTTTTCCTGGTCAGTCATGGTAAACTCCTCATTGGCTCTTGGCTGTTGGCTCTTGCGTGCCATCTGTAAACCAAATGGGCCTGCGCCTGGGATGCTGAGGCTGTTGTTCAGGACGCGTAGCACTCAAGACCCGGCAAGTGTTTTGATATGATATTCAGTTCGGTAATCTTCCTTTTTTTCTTTTTGCCATTTGTATGGACCGCCTATTACCTATCCTGGAAGAAATCGCAAAACCTTATCTTGCTTCTGGCGAGCCTGATCTTTTACACATGGGGTGGAAGGGAACAAGTTTTTGTACTGCTTCTCTCCATTCTTGTAAACTATCTTGTCGGCTTAATCTTCTATCTGATCGATAGAACAACCGTTGAAGGAAGAGTTCGGGTTGATTTTGCAGGCGCCAGTGCTTCCCAACCCAATCTGCATAATTTGAGAAAACTTCTGTTTATCCTTGGAATGATCCTTAATCTGGCCCTGCTCACCTACTACAAGTATATCAATTTCCTGGTCTATAACCTCAACTTGTCACTGGGATGGCTTGATTCGGACTCGATTGCCATGGATAAAGTCGTGACTCCACTTGGGATTTCATTTTTCACCTTTCATGCTCTCTCATTTCTGATCGACACCTACCAATGCAAAGCTGCACCTCAAAAGAATCCACTCAAACTCGCACTGTACCTCGCGGTCTTCCCGAAGATCCTGGCCGGACCCATTCTAAGATATTGCGATGCGGAAAACCAGCTTGCCGAGAGACGCGTGACTGCCCAAACTCTTTCGATCGGAATTCAGCGTTTCATCATTGGTTTGGGGAAGAAGGTGTTGCTTGCCAATCCCATAGCTGTTGTAGTCGACAGGATTTTTACCATCCCTGCAAATGAGCTGAGCTTCGACCTTGCCTGGCTTGGCATAATTTGCTTTACGCTGCAGATCTATTTTGATTTTTCCGGATATACCGATATGGCCATCGGGCTCGGTAAGACTTTTGGTTTCGAATTCCCCGAGAATTTTAATTACCCGTATATTTCCCAGTCCATCCAGGAATTCTGGAGAAGATGGCACATCTCGCTTTCCGTCTGGTTCAGGGATTACCTCTATATTCCTCTGGGCGGAAACCGGTGCTCTCCAGCAAAGCACTATCGGAACCTCATTGTGGTCTTCCTGCTCTGTGGGCTATGGCACGGCGCAAGCTGGAATTTCATCTTATGGGGACTGTGGTACGGCTTCTTCCTGGTCTTCGAAAGACTGGAAATAGGCCGGTTCCTGAAAACCGCCTGGCGCCCCTTGCGGCATCTTTATGCACTGGGCGTGATTGGGATCGGCTGGGTATTGTTCAGAGCCGATGATCTATCCTATGCTCTACACTATCTCAAAGCGATGTCGGGATTCGGTGCGGCTGGCAGTGGACAATACTACCTGGCCCAATACGTTGATCATGAAGTGACCCTTACCATGGCCATTGGAGGAGTTGCAGCGCTGCCCGTGGCGACGCTCTTTAAAAGGTTGACCCGCAGGTTCGTTGAGAGCCCTCGCGCGCCGAACCGAGCGCTGGCTTATGGTATTTCCTTTGTTCACTTTGCCATTTTGAGCCTCTTATTTTTATTATCCTGCATGGCGGTCGCGGTCGGCACATATAGTCCGTTTATTTACTTTAAGTTCTAGCTATATTTTGTACAGTCATAGTTTGCGTGTCTGTCATTTCGAACGGACATGAGGGATGTCAGAATTTTTCCCTGTGGTCCAAATGACAAATAACTGAATCAGTGACCTTGGGAGATATATGGGGCGTTGTGCATGGAGTATGAAGGGGAAGCATAGAGGCATACCGTTACTCTTGATTATTGCTTTCTTCGGTGCGCTCTCTCTGCCCGTGTTGCAGATGCGGTTCCATTTCTTCCCCGAACCTGAAAACACCGAGAATCGGGAACTGGCGCAGGCGCCCACCGGGCATTATGCATCCCTGGGTGAATTTGCTGAGGGTTGGGAGCGATACGCAGTCGATAATTTTGGCTTTCGTCCTTACCTGATCCGCTGGAACAGCATCTTGAAACTGACCTTTCTTGGTGTTTCACCCGTTCCGAGTGTGATCCTGGGCAAGGATTCCTGGCTCTTCTACCATTCCGAAGCCCTGGCTGACGGCAACACCATCAATGATTTCCGCGGGACCATCCCCTTATCGCAGGCCGAACTGGTCAGGCTCCAGAGGCAGCTCGAAGTAAATCAGCGGGCATTCGCCGCGAGAAACATCGCCTACCTCGTGGCTATTGTCCCAAACAAGAGCACGATTTACAGCGAATACCTGCCGGACAACATCAGAACATTCCGCAACACTAATCGCCTGGACCAACTGGTCGCCCATATGCGCCAGCACTCCCAAGTGAAAATCCTTGATCTCAGGGACGCGCTGTTCCGGGCCAAAAGTGAACACCCTGTGTACTGGAAAACAGACAGTCACTGGAACAGCTACGGGGCCTACATCGGATACGTGGAGATCATGCGGCAGCTCTCCGCTTATCTTCCGGCGCTTACCCCGGTTCCTGTCGTCGCGGATGCGGTCAGGACGGAACGCACTCCGACCGGGGGAGATCTGGCTCACATGCTATTCCTGCAGGATGCCATGGCGGAAGAAAACGACACCCGGTTCAGCCTGGACAATGCACCCAACCCGCATCAGATGGGGACCTTAGTCTTTCGCCATGACTCCTTCGGCGACGGCCTCTATCCTTATCTCCATCGGAACTTCAAGGAGCTGGCTAACATTGCGCCGTTTGCCCCTTATCGGTTCGAGGCCATTTTCGAAAAGCACCCCGAGGCGGTGCTGCACGTCTTTGCCGAACGTTACATCACCCAGGCTATTCATGATGACTTCTATTACGAAGACGAGAAACCGGGTCAGGCGGTTACTCGGCTTCAATAGAAACCGTAAGAATTTGTCACCTGGGTGACGGATTCCGGCATCCCTTGAGCTTCGGTCATGTGCCCTGCAGAGAGGATCGTAAATCCTCGAAGCTTCTGACACCACATCCGGGAATCAATCCCCTCATTGAACAGACCTGCCATCAAACATGCCATTATTTTGAACCTGTCTGAAATGTTGGCAAGCTGGAAAGCCCCTACACTTCTTTGTGGTGAACTGCTCTGGGGAACAGGCTATCGCGCCTGTTTAGACGGTAAATACTGATCACAAGGTTATTTTTAGACGCATTCTTTGGAAATGGCAGTCAGAGTTGCGTAATTAGAGGTCGGAAAGAAGCACCGCAGACCTTAGACCGTGATTTCCATGGCTTGTGGCAAGCTCGGGGAGTGAAAATCACCCGGAAAGTAGTCATTGGTGACTTGAACGAATCCAAGTATGTAGGCACGGTCCTTGCATTCTTTTGGCAATGTGGGTTGTCCAGTCTCTCGAGAATTTGCCGGGCACGATTTCCTAAAGTGATGTTGCCCGGCGCCAGATCCATTGAATTTGCCAGGAGGCGCGCGGTGGATTATGATTATCCGACCGGACAGGGGTGGGAAACTTCAGCTTCGCTGAAGACCGTTTCATTTAATGTTACAAAATAATTTTTTAGTGATGAGAAGGGAGGATTTTCTCATGCAGAGATCAAGAACATTCCTCAAAGGCTATTTCGTTGTCGTATCCCTGATGTTGCTGGCAGGCTTGTTTATGTCCTGCAGATTGGTCCAGGCACAGCTCCAGACTGAACAGGTGTCGAATCAGATCAGGCCCGAGATCAAGGCACAGCTGCAAGATCTCAAAAAGGAAATCGTAGAGAAGGGTTATACTTTCACAGTGGGTTACAATCCCGCTATGGAGTATGCTATTCCCGAGCTTTGCGGGCTTGTTGTACCCAAGGACTGGCGACGGTTCGCCATGTTTGAAGACACGGAGTCATACCTTTCAGCGACTCCGACCTCCTACGATTGGCGCGATTTCGGTGGTAATACGCCGGTGAAGAACCAGGGCTCTTGCGGTAGTTGCTGGGCCTTTGGGACGGTTGCGCCGCTCGAAATGCTCATTAGCATTCATTGTAATGCTAGGGTCGAGGATCTCTCGGAACAGTATCTCGTATCCTGCAATGAGAATAATTGGAGCTGCAGCGGAGGGTGGTTCGCCCATGACTATCACCAATCGTATATTCCCACGACAAAGAAAGAAACCAATGCGGGAGCGGTGCTTGACGCGAACTTCCCTTATACGGCTACAAATGCGGCATGCAACGGTCCTCACTCTCATCCGTACAAGATCAATAGCTGGAGTTACGTTGCCGGGTATTCGGTGCCGTCGGTCGCCGCTATCAAACAGGCGATCCAAACCTACGGACCAGTCTCCACTTCGGTTTGTGTGGGCAGCTCCTTTCAGGCCTACAGATCAGGTATCTTCAATGCCAATGAAACGTGCAGTGGCACGGTAAATCATGCGGTGGCTCTGGTAGGGTGGAATGATGATGTGGGACCTGACAATGGCTACTGGATTCTCAAGAACAGTTGGGGTACAGGATGGGGCGAAAGCGGCTATATGCGCATCCGTTATGGTATCTCCAAGGTGGGGTACGCTACCAATTACATCAATTTTTCCAATTGTGGCACTACCCCGGCCCCTGGTCTGAACTGTGCCAGTGCGACGGCCCTTACCCTGGGGACGCTTAAACAGGGGCAGACCACGGTGGGCGGTCAGTCCAACGTCAGCACCTATGGTTGCAGCGGTCGAACTGAGACCGGTCCCGAAAAGGTTTATACCGTGACTACCACCAAGACGGGAGACCTTACTGCTACACTCAGCAATATGACAACAGGTCTCGACCTCGACGTCTTTATCCTCAGCGCATGCAACCCAACGAGCTGCCTTGCTTTCGGGGATACTTCGGCCAAATATGCGAACGCTCCTGCCGGAACCTACTATATTGTTGTCGATGGCAATAATGGCGCGAGCGGACCGTTCAGCCTGCAGACGGCGCTTGCCACCGCCCTGCCTGACCTCACCGGCGCCTGGACGTCAGTCACTTCTTATTCGAGTGGAAAGATCGTTTATGGAACGCTGAAAGTCAGCAATATCGGAGGCGCTGCTGCGGGCAAATTCAATGTCGCCTATTACCTCTCCACAAGTGGGACAAGCGCCGGCACCTATGTTTCCAGCCAGACGGTTTCGAATGGCTTGGCTGTTGGTGGGGTGCGGTACCTTTACCCCGTGTTTAGCGCCACCACCTCACTTAAAGGAAAATACCTCAGGGCGGTGATCGACTATGATGCAAAGATCGCCGAAAGCAACGAGAATAACAATGTGGCGGTGAGTGGGGGCATTACGAAAGCGCGTCCGAGGTAATCGCCTCGGCTGCTCAAGGAACAGCTTTGGGAGAATGATTGAAGAAGCTGGGTTGGTACCAACCCAGCTTCTTTATTTGAATCACTGCACTCCGATGCGGGTCATCTTCACTGGCTTCCCATCCTGCCACACGAAGAAGACTTGCCCATTTTCGGTAAAGATCTTCACCCCGGTGTCAGAAGTGATTTGGGCACCATCAATGGTCCATTCACGCCAACCCATGTATTTCTTTTTTCCACCCCGCGATACCCTGTAAAAATAGAGGGCATACTTGTCCTCATATTTAATCAAACGATATTCAGCGGGATCAGTGTCCCAACCGCCTTCCTCGAGGCGTCTTTCGAACATGCACTTCCAACTGCCCATCAGAAGCGGGTCTGGCTCTTTTATGACCCGGCAGAAGACGTCGGGTTTTTCGCCGGCCGCTCCCAGGTTCGATGCGGATGCGCATACCGCCAACCCGAGGAGGATGACACCCATCAACGCCGTGGCGCTCAGTCTTTTCATTGCTCTCTCCACTTGCGAAGCCCTATTTGGTCAACTGGCTCAAAACGATCCAGTACCTGCAAAACCCTCTTGCCGCTCTCGGGCGGTGTGCGTCAGGGCGCTGGCCGTCCTTTCACCGTTACAGAGAGCATAGGGTTCTTGGGATCGTTAGTTTTCACGAACGCAGTTTTCTTGGCAGTTCCTGTACAGCCCTTGGGATTCAAACTAATTCGCACTGAGCCCTCGCCGCCGGGAGGGATTGTCCGGTCAAAACGGACAAGCATGGTCCCTCAGGCAGGGAGGACTTTTATGATTTCAAGAACGGCGTCGCCCTTGTTGGCAATCTTGAAATCGTGCACATAATCGTTGCCTTCTGACACTACACCGAAGTCAAATTCGGTTTCGGTGACAACCGCAGCAGGGGTTCCCTGAGTTGACGAGGCCTGAGGCGCGGCTTGGGGCGTCGGCTGCTGAGCCACCTTAGCCGTGGGAGTAGGTGAATGACTGCAGCTCGCCAGCCAGAGTGCAAGAAGAACCGTTGAAAACAATGTCAGTTTTTTGTGCATACGCTTTCCTCCTGGAATTGAAAAGGGTTTGTAAAATGTTTTACTCAGTCTCTTCCTCCACCTTAACCTAGAATTACCCCTTGCGCCAGTGGTCCCCAGATTCGTCCTGCACCCAGCAGGGTGGAGTCCGCTCATACAGCAACGGTCAAGAGGAGTCAAGACCGGATGCTGATCTCGCTCCGGTCCATCTAAATGCTTCCAGCGTTGCCACAAGCTTCGGCCTCGTTGCGCAGGCTCCCGAGACCCTTCCCGAAGCATCCGGGTGGACAAATTCGTATTGCATATCGACCACGATCAGTGCACCTTTGCGATCGTCACTTTCGATGCGAACGCTCTTCCCGGAGACTAGCCCTTTTGCCGCAATTGGTCTACCAGAGCTTACTGGCTATTGGATGTTGGCTTCGCGACGTGAGGGAGATTGCATCATGTTCGCAAGCGCACCGACAAATTCCGCAACCGTAACATCGGACGGGATCGATGAAGGCTTTGCGGTTCGTCACCGAATACCCAATCGCGCCGAACTGGCATAAGGAAAGACAGGCGCGACACCCGCTGCAGGTCGCCTGAGTGACTCCGGCGACATATTCACTCCTGAAAAAAATCTGAAAGTTGTAACGGTAGCTTACCATGGCAAGACAGTCCGCACGATCGCAGTTGCAGATTGCTCCGATGAATGGTGTTTTGAAAGTCCAAATGGTATGGATCAAACCCTCTTTCTCAAAGGCGCGATGCAATTCCAGCGCTTCAGCCCGGGTAAGCCGATCAAATGGGGTTTCATCCGGACCGAGTTGAAAAGTCTCGAAAAAGGCATCTCTGAAGTTCAGCAACTTTTCGGAGTCGAGGCCCAGCCCGATGCAGTACTCGGCATTGTTTCGTCCAATAGTTTGCTTCCTGCAGATGCAGGGCATTCTGACAATCGAATTGGCCAGCGACATTACCTTGTCCAAGTCTTCTATCGGGACTACCTGTCCAAAATGGTCCCGGCGATATTTTCTCTCATAATACTTGTAAAGGATTTGGCGCAACCATTTCGGGACCGTCATGGCCTGCTGGAATTCCTGCTCCAACCGGGAAAGCTGACCACCGCCGACGCTCCTGACAAAATCGCCCATGTAGCGACGTCGCTCCAGGTCGGCAAGAAGCTCATTGGAGTAATGCTCAGCCTTTAGATACCACTTTTGTCCTTCCCCATGCTGATGGCAAAACTGGCACACGCTTTAGCTCCTTAAGACCAATTGAAAGGTTGTCGCCCGGCCAAATCCCTTGCCGTGTTTGGAGAAAACAGCCAAGCCTCTGAGCGGCTTGAATTATAACCGAATCCGGCCCGACGTTATTACAAGTTTTTAGGGGTACTGGAAGGAGAATTCCTGCAGAGGGCTCAGAGTCCCAAGGGGCGGGAAAAGAAAGGGTTGGTCGGGAAATGCACGATAATCTCCACGATAACTTCAAAAATCGGAATGAGATGGTTATCATAATTTAAATTGACGTGGGCAATTAACGGCAAACTCAAGAAAGGTAATGGATTAGTGGAATTACGTAAATTTTCGATCCCCGAAATCATTTTCGGCCGTGGCAGCTTGCGATATGTCGGGCGCTGTGCCCGTCGGATCGGAGCAGAAAAGGTCTTCCTGGTAAGCGATCCGGGTTTGGAGCAGGCGGGCTGGGTCGATCGTCTCACTGAAACCCTTGAAGAGGAGAAATTGCGCTGGGTTTATTTCAATGATGTGGTGTCCAACCCCCGCGATCTTCAGATAGAGAAGGGAGCGGCTGTCTACCGGCGGGAGCGGGCCGATGTGGTAATCGCGCTCGGGGGCGGCAGTCCCATGGATGCGGCCAAAGGGATTGCCGTTGTCGCCAGCAATGGTGGGCAGATTCGTGATTATGAAGGAGCCAATCGCATTCAGCGTCCCCTTCCCCCCATGGTCTTCATCCCCTCCACCGCAGGCAGCGGGTCCGACATAACCCAGTTTGCCATCATCACGGATGTTCGCCGTAAAGTAAAAATGTCAATCATAAGTCGCACTCTGGTGCCTAACATTTCCATCATTGATCCCCTCGTGCTGCAAACCAAAACGCGAAAACTGATTATCGCCGCCGCGATAGATGCCATGAGCCACGCCATCGAATCGTACGTATCCAATATTGCCTCTCCCTTCACTGAACTGCTGTCTCTCCAGGCAATCGGGCTGATCGTCAAACACTTGCACACCGCCGTGGAAACGCGAAGTTTGGACAGTCTTGAGCAGTTGAGCTCAGCGAGCACGGTGGCAGGTATGGCCTTCAGCAATGCTGGTCTTGGCGCCGATCATGCCCTTGCGCATTCGCTGGGAGGAATGTTTGACACGCTGCATGGCCTCGTCCACCCCGTGCTCCTGCCCGCGGTGATGCGCTTCAATCTCCCTGAATGTATTGAGAAGATGGCGGACATAGGCAGAGTGTTGCTGGGAAGGAGGCTTGGTTCGTCGGAGGCGACCGCCCTTGGGGGTATCGAGAAGTTCGAAGAGTTCTGTGAATCCTTGGAAGTGGGTGTCCACCTGAAGGAAATTGTTCGCGATAAGTCCGAGTTGCCAAACCTTTGCAAGATGGCAGTTAATGATGCGTGTCTTTTAACCAATCCTCGTAAAGCCACGTGTGAGGATTTGCTGCAAATCTGCGAAGGGGCCTGGTGATGAAATCAAAGCCTACCCTGGACGATCTGATCGGTGTCGAGCATTCCAAGCTGGGTTATTATCGTGAACTACAGCAGAAGGTTGCCGAGGTCGAGATATCAAATCTTGAGCTGGCGCGCAGGCAACGGCAAATACAGGCTATTTTGGATGGTATTACCGATGTAATGATGGTGCTTTCGCTGAATCTGAAAATTGTTTCGGTAAATCATGTATTTCAGGATGTATTTCGCGTTCCCGAGCCGGAAGGGAAATTTTGCCATGAAGTCTTCCGTTCTGCACCACAGCCCTGCTCGTCGTGTCCGGTAATAACTTCCCGCGAAAGCAATCGCGTCTGCCGTCACCTGGCGATATATCCGGTGGATGGTCAGAACCGGCATTTTGAAATCACCGCCTCACCATTGCGGAATCCTGATGGAAAACCTTGCCTCATCCTGCTCCTTATGCGGGATGTCACTTTGGAAAAAGAACTGCAGGCCAAATATTACCAGTCACAGCGCATGGCTACCATCGGAGTGCTGGCCGCGGGCGTGGCTCACGAGATCAACAATCCCCTCACTGCGATTTCGGGTTTTGCGGAGGGGCTGAAGCGGCGCTTGCCAAGGATCGAGAAGACCATTGATCAGGAATTGATGGATGATTTCAGTGAATACCTTGGAATCATTCTGAAGGAATGCCAGCGCTGCCAGGAAATCGTACAGAGTCTGCTCACCTTTGGTCGTCAGACCTGTCCCGAGTCGTCGCCAGTCAATCTCAATAACTTGGTGAACGACACCCTGAAGCTGCTCCAAAATCAACTCAAACAATATCGAAAAGACCTCATTCAGGTTGAGCTGGATGAGTCCCTTCCTCCGGTGCAGGGCAATGAATCCCAATTGAAGCAGGTTGTTCTGGACCTTTTGTTCAATGCGTTGGATGCCACTCAGGAAAAGGGGGCAATCATTCTTCGGACATCCTCAGGGAACGGGGATTGGGTTTCATTCTCTATTGAGGACACCGGCTACGGCATTCCAAGCGAGCATATGGACAGGTTATTCGAGCCGTTCTTCACCACCAAACCTGTCGGAAAGGGCGTCGGCATCGGATTATCAACTTGTTACAATATCGTTGATCAGCATGGTGGAGAGATTCAAGTCGAAAGCGAAGAGGGCAAGGGTTCCACTTTCATTGTGAAGTTACCGCGGGAGAATCGTAATGGTAGTCTTCAATCCAATCCGAATCCTGGTAGTTGATGACGAAGAATCTATCCGCCGCCTGATGGAAAAAGAGCTCAACAGCATGCGGCGAAACGTCTGCAGTGCTGACAGTGCGCGGCATGCTCTTGAGCTGATCGAGCGGCAACAATTTGATGTGATCGTGCTTGATATCCGCTTGCCGGACGGGGATGGAATCGATCTCCTTGAAAAATTTAAGCAGGCCATCCCGGATGTTGAGGTGATCCTGATAACCGGCTATGGAAATGTGGAAAATGCGGTAGAGGCGATGAAGCTTGGGGCTTACGACTACATCACCAAGCCCTTTACCCTGGATCGAGTGGAGCTGGTAGTTGAAAAAGCCTATCAGCGCGTCTGTTTGCAGAGGCAAAACCGGCTGCTTCGTCACACCCAAACCTACCATCCACTCCCTCAGTTTGTGGGTCGCTCGTCAGGTGTCGAACATATTCAGTATCTCATTGAAAAAGTGGCGCCGACCAATGTCCCTGTGTTGATCACGGGTGAAAGCGGCGCGGGGAAGGACGTGATTGCCAGTGCCATTCACTACCGGAGTCAGCGTGCGGAACAGCCGCTGATCATAAAAAACTGTGGCACCCTGCAAAAAGAGCTCATGCGAAGTGAGCTCTTCGGTTACTGCAAAGGAGCGTTCACCGGTGCGAATGAAACCAATGACGGGCTGATCACTCTCGCCCATGAAGGAACGCTGTTCCTGGATGAAATCGGAGAGCTTCCCCTCGAGGTGCAGGCGGCGCTGTTGAGAGTGCTTGAAACTCAGACTTACCGGCGCATAGGCGATAAATATGAAAGGCAGGTGGACGTTCGGTTCCTGTTCGCGACCAATCGTAATCTGGTGGAAGAAGCGCGGATTGGAAATTTCCACGAGGCGCTTTACCATCGACTCAATGTTTTCCAAATTAACATCCCACCATTACGCGAGCGAAAAGAGGATATTCCCTTGCTGGTTGAGTATTTTCTGGGGCTCTTGGGGAGTGGAGCCTGCCCTTGCCGGGTGTCCAAGAGCGTCATGCAGTGCTTGATGAACTATGCCTGGCCCGGCAACGTGCGAGAACTGCGCAATGTTATTGAAAGGGGCATTATTCTCGCTGAAAACGGTATTATCAGCGAGAGCGCTTTGCCTCGTGAACTGACACAGCAGAGCGATTCCGCAACGACCGACGTTCCCCTTATTCCCTTGACTGAACTGGAGAAGCGGCACATTCGCCGGGTTATGGAATGGGTCGATGGGAATCGGTCTCAGGCTGCGGGAATCCTTGGCATAGGTCGCAAGACCCTGTATCGCAAGCTCAAAGAGTATGAGCTCGCATAGATATCTGTTGGTTTGTATACATCGTGACATAATGTTTACTTTTGACACACTTCTCAAGAATTCAACGGCCATTCTGACCCATCCAGCTAATTAATTGAATTATAAGCAGAAACAGCCTCGAACGCTATTCCCTTAGGCAAAAACCAAAAAATTGTCTTTCCACCGTGACCAGCCAGTACGGATGATTAGGCCATTAGTTAGTGGGTTACTATTTGTAATTATTATTAAAATAGTAGGTGGCACGACCTTTGCTCTAACGCTGTGGCACCCGATGATGGCTTTATACAAATGCAGGTCGATCATTGCTTGCCTCTTAAGGGCCGTTCCGTAGGAGGCGATTAATGATCATAATCACAACCAAACGAACCGAAAAAGGAGAAACACCATGGCAGTTGGCGAACAAGTTTACGGATTTTTCATTCCCACAGTTACCCTGATGGGTGTTGGCGCTCACAAAGAAATCGGCAAGCAGGTGAAGGTGCTCGGCGGCAAGAAACCTTTTATCTG
>JADGQM010000036.1 GCA_017881795.1 Syntrophobacteraceae bacterium | reverse complement strand
GCTTTGATTGAGAATGACATAATCAAACGCCTGATCGAGGTATTCGGAAAGGCCACTGTCGATGTCACCATGGAGAACATTCAGGCCTCTGGCAACGCCTTTGTAGATGGCCTGCTCATCAATCTCGATTCCCTGACCACGTACACCCTTTTCTCTGACCAGGAGCGAGAGCAGCTCACCTTCGCCGCAACCGAGGTCAAGGACCGTGGACTGTGGCCGGACAAGCTCCGAGATAATCCTGTGGTCCATCCGGACGGGTTCAGATTTCATATTCGCCGGTCACCTCGCAGCCGTTAAAGACCTTCTTCAGAAAGTGAGTGATCAGGTAAGTTTCCTCCTCGACTTCGAGGAGAAAGGCGTCATGCCCATAAGTTGAATCGATCTCACAGTAACTTGTTTCAACCCCGGCAAGCTTGCAGGCTCGGACGATTTCCCTGGACTGATAGGCCGGATACAGCCAATCCGATTTAAAGGCGATGATCAGGACTCTGGCGTCAATCCCCCGCAACACCTGATGCAAAGGTCTGCTCGCCGAGGCGTCGAAGTTGTCTAAAGCCTTCGTAATGAATAGATAGGAATTGGGATCAAACCGCTTTATAAAATTATCCCCGTGATAGTGCAGGTAGCCTTCCACTTCGTAATTGGGGGTGAACTTGAGGGGCTTTATGGCCTCCTTCCTTTGTCGCCCGAACTTTTCCTCCATCGAGGCGTCACTCATATAGGTGATATGGCCGATCATCCTGGCGACGGAGAGGCCTCTTGCGGGCGCCGGGCCGCCATAGTAGTTGCCGGATTTCCAGTGAACATCGGCCATGATTGCCTGTCGCCCCACTTCATTGAAGGCGATTTGCTGCGGAGAGTGCTTCAGGGCCGTGGCGATGGGGATGGCACTGCGAATCCTCTCCGGAAACCGGCTGAGCCAGGCCAGCACCTGCATGCCGCCCATGGAGCCACCCGCCACGCACAGGAGTTTGTCGATGCCAAGATATTCGACGAGGTGCAACTGGCAGTTGACCATGTCGCCGATGGAGATCATGGGAAAATCGAGCCCATATGGTTTGCTTGTGGCAGGATTGATGCTCGCCGGACCGGTGGAGCCCTTGCAGCCCCCGAGAACATTGGAACAGATGACAAAGTACTTTTCCGTGTCGAAGGCTTTGCCGGGACCAATCATGGCGTCCCACCATCCCGGTTTTTTTGAGCCTTTATGGAAACCGGCGGCGTGAGCATCCCCGGAGAGTGCATGGAGGATGAGAATGGCGTTGGTTTTTTCCCGGTTCAGCCTGCCATAGGTTTCGTAGGCGAGCGTTACCGTGCTGAGCCGCTCCCCGCCTTCAAGCAGCAAACCGCCCGGCGGTGAAAACGTGACCGCTTGCGTTTCGACGATTCCCAGGCTCTTCTTTTGGACCATCGCTTCTTCTCCATCCAGCACATCTAACACTCGAGCTACCTGAACAGCCATGTTGTAAGATACCTCTCTCCCGTATCAGGAAGGATGACCACGATCACTTTACCCTTGTTTTCTTTGCGCCTGGCCACCTCCAGCGCCGCCCAGGTCGCCGCGCCACACGAGATGCCGCCGAGGATTCCCTCAAGCTTCGCCAGACGCCGGCTGGTTGCCCCTGAGTCGTCATCTTTAACGCGGATGACTTCATCGATAATGTCTCGGTTCAGCACCTCGGGTACAAAGCCGGCGCCGATCCCCTGAATCTTGTGGGGCCCGGGTTTGCCTCCGGAGAGCACCGGTGAGGTTTCCGGTTCGACCGCGATGGCTTGAAAATCTTTCTTCCGCGACTTGATAACCTCGGCAATCCCGGTGAGAGTCCCTCCCGTGCCGATGCCCGCCACGACAATATCGACCTTCCCATCCGTGTCATTCCAGATCTCTTCGGCGGTGGTCTTGCGGTGAATCTCAGGATTGGCCGGATTCTTAAATTGCTGAGGCATCATTGCGTTGGGCGTATTCTGCACTAGTTCCTCGGCCTTTTTAACGGCGCCAGTCATCCCTTCCGCTCCCGGCGTCAGCACCAATTCCGCCCCAAAGATGGTCAGGAGCATCCTTCTTTCCACGCTCATCGTTTCCGGCATCGTCAAGATGAGTTTGTAGCCCTTGGCTGCGGCCACAAACGCCAGGGCAATGCCGGTATTGCCACTGGTCGGTTCAACAATCACGGAATCCTTGTGAAGAAGCCCCTGCCGTTCCGCATCTTCTATCATCGAAACCCCGATGCGATCCTTTACGCTGGCCAGAGGATTGAACGATTCCATTTTTGCGAGGATCTCGGCATCAAGGCCGTCCGTAATACGATTGAGTCTCACCAAGGGCGTATTTCCAATAGTTTTGGTAATATCATCAAAGATTCTACCCACGAGCTTCTCCTTACCTTGATCGTATACGAATTTGCATTTTTCCACCGCAGAGACGCAGAGAGCGCAGAGAAAAACGCTGAGTTGCAGGTTACGCTTGCTCCGGGCCTTAGGTGTCAGGATATTGATTCTTTTTTTCTCTCGGCGTCCTCTGCGTCTCTGCGGTGAGATCATTTTCCAAAGTCCGCCCGAAGGGCGCTAAGTTCATCGTATACGAATTCCCCTATTCGGAGCGATGAACTGGTTTTTCAATCCGAAATCCGCCATCCCAAATCCGAAATCCGAAATTACCTTGTGGCGGCAGCTAACGCCTGATCAATATCGCCGATGATATCATCAATATGTTCGAGACCTATCGAAAGACGAATGTAATCCTCGGTTACTCCGGTCTCTTCCTGTTCTGCCTTCGTAAGTTGCTGATGAGTGGTCGATGCCGGATGGATGACCAGGCTCTTGGCATCCCCGATATTGGCCAGATGCGAAAGCAGCTTTACCGAATTGATGAACTTCTTCCCGGCCTCCAATCCGCCCCTTATGCCAAAGCCCAAAATCGCCCCATAGCGGCCCTTGAGGTATTTTCGGGCCAGGGGATGGTTGGGATTGTCCGGCAGGCCCGGGTAGTTGACCCAGCTCACCGAGGGGTGGTCTTTGAGGAAAAGAGCGACCTTAAGAGCGTTCTCCGAGTGCCGTTCCTGGCGCAGGGTCAGGGTTTCCAATCCCTGGAGAAAGAGGAACGAGTTGAAGGGGCTCAGCGCCGGTCCCGTATCTCGCAGCCACTGGACTCTCGCCTTGAGGATGAAAGCGACGTTGCCGAGACCTGGAAAATCGCCAAACACGTCCCAGAATTTTAAGCCATGGTAGCTGGGGTCAGGCTCGGTGAATTCGGGAAATTTGCCGTTATTCCACTTGAAGTTTCCCGAGTCGACAATGACGCCGCCGATAGACGTACCGTGCCCACCAACGAACTTGGTGGCGGACAGGACGATGATATCCGCGCCGTAATCAATGGGCCGCACGATCCCCACTCCCACGGTATTATCGACGACCAGGGGGACTCCGGCATCATGGCCAATCCGGGCGATGGCTTCGAAATCCGGCACATCGAGTTTGGGATTGCCGATCGTCTCAGCATAAATTGCCCTGGTCTTTGAAGTGATGGCTTTCTTAAATTCCTCTGGATTGGTGGAATCCACGAATTTCACCGTTCTCCCGAGCTTGGGAAAGGTATAGTGAAACAACTGGTAGGTGCCGCCATAAAGATTGTTGGCGGCAACGATTTCATCGCCAACTTGGGTGATGGCAAGGAGGGCGAGCGTTTCCGACGCCTGGCCGCTGGCTACCGCCAGGGCTCCGGAACCGCCTTCGATGGCCGCCATGCGCTGTTCGAAAACATCCGTCGTCGGGTTCATAATGCGCGTGTAAATGTTCCCGAACTCTTTCAGAGCAAACAGATTTGCCGCATGGTCGGAATCTTTGAAGACGTAAGACGTAGTCTGGTAGATCGGTACGGCGCGGGCGCCGGTGCTCGGGTCCACCACTTGACCACCGTGTAAGGCGATCGTTTCAAGGCCAGGTTGTTGTCTGTTGACTGCTGCCATGTCGGACTCCTCTTCATCTCAGCAAGTTAATCCACGAAGTCACACGAAGTTTCTTTTCATCCACGAATCCACACGAATGAACACGAAGAGGCACCAAGCAGAAGTAACCGTCCATGGTTCGTGTATATTCTTGTCTATTCGTGGAGAAAAAATGCAAATCCCGATACCATCAAATTAGAATTGGAACTGCAGTTGATCCACGTGCTATGCAAAGAATCTCAATCAAATTCCCGCGCCATTTTCAACCATCCAGACATCGTCAAAGCGCTTCGTTTCCATATGGGTGACATCAACCTGAACGATCCGCGAGTTGTAGATCGAAATAACGATGGTTCCGTTACTGATCTGATGGATCCGGTCCGCGAGATCTTTGACGATGGCGTCATTGACAATGCTCTTTTGCTCCATGTTGGATTCTCTTTCTGTTTTGGCAAAGGGGTAGTCAAGGGTCAGCCCTCAGATGCTATAGCTGAGAATTTCCGGCTTGCCTCTTTCCTTTTCAAGCATCGCTTCAAGGGTAAACGCCGTGAGCGCTTGCAGCATCCGGTCCGTGACTTCCGTCCACATTTCTCGAGCGACACAGCCACTGGACCGTTTGCACAAAGAGGGTTGTTCGGTGCATTCCACCAGGCACATGGACCCTTCCAGAACCAACAGGATTTCCTTGAGGTTAATAAGGTGGGGTGGTTTCGCGAGGACATATCCACCGCGAGCACCACGCGTGGAATTGACTAAACCTGCATTCTTCAACGGGGGAATCAAGTGCCAAAGGTATTTTTCTGAAATGCCTTGCCTTTTTGAGACGTCTTTGAGGGTTATCGCACCTTCCCCGTAATGAAGCGCCAGGTCGAACATTAAACGCACCCCGTACCGGCCTTTCGTGGATAGCTTCACGTCATGTCCCCCTGAGGTTGCAGCACCCGAGCCAGTGAAACGGCCATCACCATTTTCTCGCCACCAAACCATCGAATGAATACTCTATAATTACCATCAAATTAGTGGACTATTTAAAGAACCCAATCCCATCAGTCAAGTGAATTCTGACTGGACTCATGAAAAAAAGTGTAACAGCCTGATGGAATTTAAAAAAATGGAAAACAAAGCGGTGTGCGCTTGGAGTGGCCACCAACAGCCCGAGGGAGGTAGGGCTACTCAAAGAGTCTTCGACTTACGAGCACACCGACTCACGGGGCATGCCCTTTGCGCGAATGATGGTTTCCAAGGTTTGACGCGCGATCTCCAGTTCTTCATTGGTGGGGATAACCAGAATTTTGATGGGGCTGCGGTCGGCTTGAATTTCAGCCTCGTTCTTTGAAACCGCCGTGTTTTTCTGCTCATCCACCGCAATTCCCAAGGCCGACAGTCCAGCGCAGGCGCGTTCCCGGACGATGGGCGAATTCTCGCCGATGCCGCCCGTAAAGACCAGGGCGTCAACTCGCCCCAGGACGGCACAGTAGGCCCCAATATATTTCTTGATGCGATAGCAGAACATGTCGATGGCGAGTTGGGCGTCAGGATCATTCGCGGCGGCAAGGCGCTCGACCTCCCGCATGTCGTTGACTCCACAGACGCCCTTTAGGCCACTTTCGGTATTGAGCAGCTTTTCGATCTCATCCAGCGATATGCCGGCTTTTTTTGCAAGGTAAAAATGCAGCGCCGGGTCGAGGTCCCCGCACCGAGTACCCATCATCAATCCTTCGAGGGGGGTCATGCCCATGGAGGTGTCAAGGCTCTTTCCGCCCCCAATGGCAGCAGCGCTCGCGCCATTGCCGAGGTGCAGCGTGATCAGGTTCACCGCCTCCAGGGGTTTTCCCAAGAGCTCCGCCGCACGCTTGGCGACATATCCGTGGGAATTCCCGTGGAACCCGTAACGGCGCACATGATGTTCCCGGTACATCGGGCGTGGCAAAGCGTAGTGAAACGAATGGGGCGGCATGGACTGGTGGAAAGCGGTGTCGAATACCGCGACCTGCGGCACCCCGGGACTACGTTCCAGAGCGACTTCGATACCCTTGAGGTTGGCCGGATTGTGGAGCGGCGCCAGCGGTGCGAACCTCTTGATGTTGGCTATCACTTCCCGGTCGATGAGGACCGCTTCCCGATAGGCATCCCCGCCATGCACCACGCGATGGCCGATGCCGAACAGTTCGTCGGGGTTGCTCAGGATTCTCAATTCTGAAGCAACCGAGAGGATGAAGTCAAAACCTTCGCGGTGTTCGGCGACCGGCCGCGTCCGCACCAATTCATCGAAAGCGCCGGCATCGTTCAGACGACGATGGCGCAGGCGACTATCCGCGGCGCCGATCCGCTCCAGAAGCCCCGATCCAAGCAGAATGCAGGAGCTCATATCGAAAACGGCGTACTTGATCGATGAACTTCCGGTGTTGATGACCGTGACTTTCATGAGCACTCCTTGGTTGCAGTGGCTCTTAATTCAACCGCATAGGAATTTGCATTTTTTTTAACCACGGAGGACACGAAGATCATGAAGAAGAGCACAGAGATTATTGTGAAAGCATTCCTTCGTGTCCTTTGTGCTCTTCGTGTTCTTCGCGGTGAATTGTTGATCAAAGTTCGCCCACAGGGCACCGGCGCTAAGTTCATAAGCCTGCCACGGCCTTGCCTCCGGCTGGATGGCCGTGATGGCGACAGTGTTTACAATATCGGTCACGGTGCAGCCGCGGCTGCGGTCGTTAACCCGCTTATTCAACCCCTGCAGCACGGGGCCTGTGGCCACAGCATGAGCCGACCGCCGCATCGCCTTGTAGGTATTGTTCCCGGTGTTCAAATCCGGAAAGATAAAGACCGTGGCCTGACCAGCGACGTCACTCTGCGGCATCTTCACTTTTGCCACCTCGGGATCGACGGCAGCATCATACTGTATCGGACCTTCAATTTTCAGATCGGGCCGCAAGCGCCTGGCAATCTGCGTGGCTTCGCGGACTTTGTCAACATCCGCTCCGGTTCCCGACTCACCGGTGGAATAGGACAGCATCGCAACCCTGGGTTCAATGTCGAACAATGCTGCCGTCATCTGTAAAGGCCTTGTGACATGAGACTCTCCTCCAATAGAAAATAGTGCTCAGCGGCCAGTGAATAGTAAGATCGCCACGATGCAGCAAGGTCCACTATTGGAAAACCTCGCAGAAATCCCCCATAAAGTCAATGCGCTGACTCTAATCTCCTGTCGCCACCCGTTCGGCCAGCCATGGCAAATGGTGAAAAATTGAAGTGGTTTGCATCCTTTTGAGTTCTCCGTTATAAGTCGGGGCGAGTACGCAATTGGAGAAAAGGCTTACCGATGGAATAAAGGAAATATTATGCTGGAGTTTTTGGGTTATTTCATAATAGGAGGCATGGTGGTAAGCCTTACCACTTATTATGGCTCCAAGGGACACGGATTTCTAGCTGCGTTCATCAGTATGTTCCCGTCAATGACCGTATTGATATTCTTCCTCCTATACAGAGCAGGTGGTAAAGCTTCGGTAATTGACTATGCAAAGAGCCTCGTCTATGTTGTACCGCCATGGATATTGTATGTTTGCGCGGTGGCTTTTTTGTGTGATCGCATTGGGATATGGTTTTCCTTGGCAATTGGCATCACTTTGTATTTTTGTGTTTCAATTTGCCTGAACCAATTGCGATGACGACTGTTGCGGACACGAGTCCAACCTGGCAAAATCGGTAGCCAGAACTGCCCACAAATAATCTGAATATAAGGTTCTTTTTTCCGACCGTTAACTGGAGAATCACGTCCCATATGGGCACGCCCATGGAGGGCCTGATGCCAATGTTCTCGAATTAACAATTCAGGGATTGAGGAATTCAGGGATTGGAGTTGCCAAACCAGGACGATCTCTGCCTTGCGCCGCAAGAATTCCTCAATTCCTAAACCCGTCAATCCCTTAACTCAACAGCATTGAGGGCCTGATGCCGGACTGATCAATCAAAAGGCCAGGCGCAGAATAAGCACCCGAACGGGGTTTTCTTTTTGATCTGTGTTTGGATCATTTCGTGCTAAAATGTTCCGCTAAGAGCGGTTTGTGACGCATGTGCAAACTTTGTCGAAAGCCATGTTCAGCGATTGGCCGATGATGACACGAGCGACTTGTCCGATATTCCTTGCAGCGCAGACACCAGGGGATTGGCCCATGGGTGTGGAGAGCCCGATCCCAACATGAGGGCAAAATGAGATGAACGAGCACGATTCAAACCAAAGAGCTTTCGAGCACCAATCCCTGCACCGGAACCGGAAGCTCATGCCCAAACTGTTACTCATCATGAGCTTAGTGTTCACGCTTATGGCCGGCCAGGAATGGGTGAAAGGGCTGCTCTTTCCGGATATCACGATGTGGCAGTCGCACCTTATCACCATTCTCTTCGCCACGGCGATTGCCACTCTGGGCGCATTTTGGGGATTGCGCAGGGTCGAGATTGTGCAACGACACCTCCTGGAGAAAATGCTCACGGGAGAACCGGCCGAGGCAGTCCTGCGAGCCACCTGCAAGGAGTCCGATGACATCATTGAATGGCTCCCTGATCCTACATTTGTCGTTGATCATGAGTGCAAAATCATTGGGTGGAACCGAGGTATGCAGAGCCTCACTGGGGTAAAGAAACAAGACATCCTGGGCCAAGGAAATGAAGCTTATTCCATACAGTTCTATGGCAAACCAAGACCGATGCTCATTGACCTGGTGATGAGCGGCGATCATGATCTTGAGGCAAGATCCGAGAACCTGACCAAGGTTGGGGACAACTTCCAGACTGAGTTTTTCTCACCCAGGGTCTACGGGGGACAAGGAGCGCATCTGCGCGGACTGGTTTCAGTGCTCCGTGATGAAAATGGGGCGATCGTCGGCGCGATCGAGGCGATTCGGGACATAACGATTCGCAAAGAGGCCGAGAAGACGATCAGAGAACAACTCAATTTCTTGCAGAGTCTCCTCGACGCCATGCCAAACCCGGTCTTTTACAAAGACGCAGAGGGCTTATACAGGGGATGCAACAAGGCCTTTGAAGCCTTCTTCGGCATTAAAACAGAGGAGTTGATTGGAAAGTCGGTTTTCGATCTGGCGCCAAAAGAGTTTGCTGAAGTCTATTTTAATAAAGATGCGGAGCTGTTCAGCAAGCCGGGGACCCAAGTCTATGAGGCCCAGACAAAAAGTGCTGATGGCTCGCTGCGCAATGTCATCTATCACAAGGCCACCTTTTCAAATATCGACGGCACATTGGGTGGTCTGGTCGGGGTTATTCTCGATATCACGCATCGCAAAAAAATGGAGGAAGAATTGCACGAATCCGAGCAATTCCTGAGGGCCATTTTGGATGCCGTGCACACCGGCATCTTGATCATCGATCCGGAAACCCACAGGATTGTCGATGCCAACTCTGCCATCGTCGAGATGATCGGGGAACAGAAAGAACGAATTGTCGGCAGAGTCTGCCACCAATATGTGTGCCCGGCGGAGCTTGGGAAATGCCCGATCACCGACCTTGGGCGCAAGATAGACAACAGCGAACGCATCCTCATTACGGCCAAAGGCGATGAACTCCCCATCCTTAAGACCGTTTCCACCGTGACCCTGAAGGGAAGCGAATACCTGTTGGAAAGTATTGTGGATATTTCTGATCTCAAGAGAGTCGAGGGGACTGCCCGAAAGGAAACGGCAAAGCTCACGGCGATGCTTTCGGGAATGGAAGAGGGAGTCGTCTTTGCCGATGCCAACAACGTGATTGTAGAGCTCAACCAATGGTTTGCCAAATTTGTGAAGCAAGAGAGGAATGAACTCCTGGGAAGAAAAATGGAAGACTTTCATGCGGGTGAGGTATCGGAAAATGTCTCAAGAATTATCTCCGGTTTCCGTCAGGAACCGATTTCCGAGCCCGTTGTCATCCAAAGGGCCATGGGAGACATGGAGGTCATCCTGCGCGTCCAGCCAATATATCGGGAAAACATCTATGAAGGAGTGCTCTTGAACGTCATAAATGTCACGGATTTGGTCCAGGCACGCCGGCGGGCGGAAGCTGCTGATTTGGCGAAGAGCGAATTCCTGGCCAATATGAGTCATGAGATACGGACGCCAATGAACGCCGTCATTGGCATGACCGACCTCACGCTGGACACCGAACTCACCAATGAGCAAAGAGAGTACATTGAAGTGATAAAGAGCTCGGGATATGCACTTCTGACTTTGATCAACGATATTCTCGATTTTTCAAAAATCGAGTCGAAGAAGCTCCTCCTCGACGTGATCGAATTCAATCTCGTGAACACTCTCGCGGACACCATGAAGGCTCATGCGATGGAAGCCCATGGCAAGGGGCTGGAACTGGCCTACCAGGTTAACCCCGAGGTCCCTCAAACTTTGCTGGGAGACCCGGGCCGGTTAAGGCAGATCATTGTCAATCTGATTGGCAATGCCATTAAGTTTACCGAAGAGGGGGAGGTAGTCCTGGTGGTGGAGACGGAGTCCGAGGCAGACGAGAAAATATGTCTAAGGTTTACCGTGACTGATACAGGTATGGGCATCGAGCCGGAAAAACTGGGAATGATTTTTGACCCCTTCAAGCAGGCTGACAGCACGGCTACACGACAATACGGAGGAACAGGCCTCGGTTTGAGTATCTCGCGGCATCTGGTGGAACTGATGGAGGGGCATATTCGTGTCGAGAGCAGGCTGGGGAAAGGAAGCTCCTTTCAGTTTTCAGCATGCTTTGGACGCCCTGCGAAACCCTCTTCAGAGGAACAGCTCCCTCTCGAACCCATTAGCCTGAAGGATTTACCGGTTTTGGTTGTGGATGACAATGCCGTCAATCGGCGCATCCTTCAAACGATGCTTACCAACTGGCACATGAAGCCGACTGTTGCCGACAGCGGGAAGGCGGCGCTTGCGGAGCTGCAGCGAGTCACCGAAGCGGGCAGCCATTTTGAGCTGATTATTCTGGATCTAATCATGCCGGAAATGGATGGGTTCACGGTCGCAGAGGAAATGCGAAAATCTTCCTTCCTGGACGGAGCCATCATTATGATGTTGACTTCTGCCGGCCAGCGCGGTGATGCCGCCAGATGTCGCGAACTTGGCATTGCCGCCTACATTACCAAGCCCATAAATCAGTCAGACCTTCTGGACGCCATCACCCATGTCCTTTCGCAGAGTGCTCAGGAGCAGCGTACGAAACCGCTTGTCACTCGTCATTCCTTGCGCGAAGTCCCGACTCCTCGAGCTGCAGCCTCAGCGCGACCGTTCCGCATCCTTCTCGCGGAGGATAATCTGGTCAATCAGAAAATTGTCGTGAGAATCCTGGAAAAGCGCGGCCATGTGGTGGTCGTTGCGGCCAACGGCAAGGAGGCTGTGGAAGCCCTCGGCCGTGACCCCTTTGATCTGATTTTGATGGACATCCAGATGCCCGTGCTTGATGGTTTTGAAGCGACGTGGCTGATCCGCCAGCAGGAAAAAGAGGATTCCGGACACATCCCCATAGTCGCCATGACCGCTCACGCTATGAAAGGCGACAGGGAGAAATGCCTTGCCGCAGGAATGGACGACTACATCTCGAAACCGATCAACATCGATGAACTCCATGCGCTGATTGGCAGAATTGCACGTGGCTCCAAGAGCACCGATAACACAGATCGGCGCAGCTCACCGAGACTTGATGGCCGATGACAGAAAAAGACAACCTTGTTTTCCCAAAACCCCTGGGAATGGTGAGGAAGCTTAGCCCTTCCGAAAACGCCGTGTCAAGAACACTATCGGAGCGATAAAGTGAAGATTCTGATCGTCGAAGACGAACCGGTCTCGAGACGGCTATTGGAAGCCACCCTGCTCAGATGGAACTACGATGTTGTCACCACCACGGATGGCACAGAAGCATGGGAGGTGCTCCAAAAACCCGAGGCGCCAAGTCTGGTCATATCGGACTGGATGATGCCCGATATGGATGGGCTTGAACTGTGCCACAGAATTCGCGAAAGTGAGAAATTAGGATATACGTATCTCGTCATGCTCACGACGAAGGGAAGAAAAGAGGATGTCATCAAGGGTCTGGAAGCTGGAGCGGATGATTATCTGACCAAGCCCTTCGACCATGAAGAACTGAGGTGCCGTGTCAAGATTGGAGAGAGAATCATTAACCTTGAACGAAAGATTCTCCAGCTGGCAAACACCGATTCCTTGACCGGCAGCCTGACTCGAAGAGCTTTTATGGAGAAGATCGAGATCGAAGTTGAGAGGGCGATCCGGGAGGATCGTCCCCTTTCGCTTGTCATTACAGACCTTGACCATTTCAAGAACGTCAATGACCGTTATGGCCACCAGACGGGCGACCTCGTGCTTCAAAAGTTCGCCGAACAGCTATGCACTCTGTCGAGGCAATACGACTTCGTGGGCCGATACGGGGGGGAGGAATTTGCGATATGTTTCCCCGGAGTTGATGACCCCTCCGTCATCTCTATCGCGGAACGCATGCGCAAGCAGGTCGCAGATCTCAGAGTCGTCATCATGGCTGATTCATCATGTTCCATTCAGATCACTGCCAGCTTTGGTGCAGCCACTCTTCAGCGTGAGGGTAAAGAGACGTTGACATCCCTTATCGCTCGGGCAGATGATGCACTCTACAAGGCCAAGCGCAAAGGGAGGAATCGCGTTTGCCTGGCAAATGATTGAAACGCTTGCGAAAGCGCGAGGAATCAAGAATATGAAACGGGGTTCGAATACTCACCCACAATACTCTCTAACAGGAATAAGAAGATGCTTAAGAGACTGGGCGACCACTTAGTAGACTGCGGTCTTATCGACAGCAAGACCCTTGCCCAGGCTATTGAAATCCAAAAGGTCCAGAAAAAGCGCCTCGGACGGATTCTTAGAGATATGGGGGCGGTAGACGAACAAATGATAGCCACCGCCCTGTCCAAACAACTGCAAATACCTCTCTTAAACCTGAAACAGCTAGAAATTCCTGATGATATTATCGCCTTGGTTCCGCAGGAATTAGCAGAAAAATATCAGCTTATCCCGGTAAGGAAGGTCCAAAGGGAACTTCTTGTCGCCATGGCTGATCCCGTTGATATGAACGGTTCCGACGATCTGAATTTCTTCACAGGCTTGACCATCCAAATTGCAGTGGCCTCTGAAGCAGATGTTCGGCGCGCCATTGCTAAGTATTACGCCAAGAGCAAGCGGGGTAGTGGCTCAGGCTCTACCTCGATGGAGGACCTGGAGAAAGAACTGGCTTTAGAGCCGCCAACCAGTGATCTGGGCAGTGTCTTGAGCTCACTCGATGCCGCCGGTGAGGATTTGCAGGTCATCTCGGGAGCTGAGGCTGACCCTGACGGTGACGTGAAGGATCCCAGGGCCCTTTTGAACCTTGCTGACAATCCTCCCATTGTGCGTTTGTCCAATGCGATCCTGACTGATGCCATCAGCCTCCGAGCGAGCGATGTCCATATCGAAGCCCAGGATACTAGTGTGCTCGTCCGCTACCGCATCGATGGAATGATGCGCGAAATGGCGAGGATCGATAGGCGCCTGCACGCTTCCCTCGTATCCCGCATCAAGATCCTGGCCCACATGGATATCTCTGAGCGGAGAAAACCCCAGGACGGCAGATATCGGATCAGATTCAAAAATAGGAATTATGACTTGAGGGTATCTACCATGCCCACCTTGCATGGAGAGAAGGTGGCTTTGCGCATCCTTGATCAAAGCGCAGCGATCAGAGATTTAAAGGAATTGGATTTGTCCGAGGCAGACCTCGATCACTTTGAGAAGGCAGTTAGTGCACCCCAAGGCATTATCTTGCTCACCGGACCCACCGGGAGCGGGAAGAGTTCAACAATCTATGCCATGCTCAATAGGTTAAAGTCTCCAACCGTTAACATCGTCACCGTCGAGGATCCCATCGAATACCAGATCCACGGCATCAATCAGGTGCAGATGAATCCCAAGGCCGGGATTACCTTCGCGACTGGTTTGCGAGCGATCCTGAGACAGGATCCGGATATTGTTATGGTGGGCGAGATCAGAGACGAGGAGACGGCCACCATCGCCTTCCAGGCTGCTCAGACCGGTCATCTGGTGCTTTCAACCCTGCATACCAATGATGCCCCTTCAGCCGTGACCAGGCTCATTGACCTTGGGGTGCCTGCTTTCCTGATTGCTTCCTCATTGACCGCAGTCGTGGGCCAAAGACTGGTAAGACGCCTATGTCAGCAATGCAAAACACCCGATCCGCTGAGTTCGCAAATCTTGGAAAGGCTGCCTGCCTATGTGGTGGGACCGGATAGGAAGGTTCTTTGGAAAGGAACAGGATGTGATGCTTGCCAGAATACCGGCTACTCAGGTCGCCTCGGGATCTTCGAGGTGCTCACGATCCCATCTGCTCTCCGTGATATCATCACTCCAGGAGTTACTATTAGCGCCCTCAAGAGAGCGGCCGAGGCGGAAGGTTTCAAGCCAATGATTCTCGATGGCATAGAAAAGGCGCTTCAGGGTTTAACCACGGTTGACGAGGTCTTGCGTGTTGCCCCGCCTGAGCCTGATCTTCTATTCTGTGCTCCCATGATCGACCCTCCACCTGTAAAGATCGATCTAGAGCCGTCCACACCCCTGAAGCCGGTGCTCCCGCCGGACAGCTCAGCTCCCAAAAAGATCCTTGTGGCAGAGGATAATCCAATAGTGATGAGAATTTTTCGTAACATTCTGGAAGCCGAAAACTATCTTGTCGTTACCGCAGAAGACGGCATTGAAGCCATGAACTTGGCCCAGGCGGAGAAGCCGGACCTTATCATCACGGACTTTCTCATGCCCAGAATGGACGGCTATACGCTCATTAAGAAATTGAAGTCCCAATCAGCCACGCGTGACATCCCAATAATAATGGTCACCGAAAAAGACGAGTTAGATAGTGAGCTCGAGGTAATCGCCCTGGGTGCCAATGACTACCTCGTGAAGCCGATCAACCCCAAGAGATTGTTGGCACGAATCAAGAGGCTCCTCATCAGGTACGTCGCCATTGGATAGGGGGAGGGAGGACAATTAATGAACCGGTCGCCTGGTACGGCCCTATTGTGATGAATACGAAAGAAGAATTGCGGATCGCTTTCGAAGAATATCATAACGGCACGTTTATCAAACATCGGAACGATTCGCTTGACTATACATAAATCGGTGCAAATTTAGAAAGTCACGTTTCCTGTGCATGTCATACGAACCTGATCAGGGGTCTTACCATGCAGAAATCGTTCACTATTTTTTCCATCTGCTCTGGCCGCAGCAGTTCATGGTTCTTACCTTAGATCTACCGTCTGCAATGACGGGTGTCACCACGGCGAAGGCCGGGCTCAAATCTGACTTTAGGCGAAAACGTTTGCTGCCGGATCCTGGGCCAAGGGCTTTACTCAACCCTGGTGGTCAGGGTTGCTGATTGTATCTTGCATTGCGTTGGATTTTGAATCATTCTCATGTAATGAACGTGAACCGGAGAAAGGAGCAAGGCCATGGATCGAAAAATTAAGAAGTACGGATGGATTCCCGATTTACCCGATGCACGCGACCATATGTATGCCGCACCAGCTCCCGTGCTTGCTGCTCTGCCCACAAAGGTGGATCTGCGGCCACAGTGTCCCGCGGTCCTGGACCAGGGAGCCCTGGGAAGCTGCACCGCCAATGCCATTGCCAATGACCATCTGTTCGATCAACTCAAGCAACACGCCCCGAAACCTTTCCCGCCGTCGCGACTGTTTATCTACTACAACGAACGCGCGATGGAAGGTACGGTGGATACTGACTCAGGCGCCATGATTCGTGATGGGATCAAGAGCATCGCCAAACAGGGTGTGTGCCCCGAATCGATGTGGCCTTATGACATTGCAAAGTTCAGGACCAAGCCCACGAAGAAGTGCTATCAGGAGGCGCTCAAACATCAGGTTGTGTCTTACCAGCGACTCGTTCAGATTGCTTCGCAACTCAAAGGGTGCCTTGCCGCGGGATATCCCTTCGTCTTTGGGTTCACCGTTTATGAGAGCTTTGAAACGCAGGCTGTTACGACAACGGGAACAGTCCCGATGCCCGCACCCAGCGAAAAGGTGTTGGGAGGACACGCGGTCCTGGCTGTGGGTTACGACGATTCAACTCAGCGGTTCCTGGTGATGAATTCCTGGGGAACCACCTGGGGCATGAAAGGTTTCTTCACCATGCCTTATCTCTATCTCACCGACCCCCATTTGGCTTCTGATTTTTGGACGGTGAGGCTGGTCGAAGTCTAAGAGCGTGTCTGAAAATTCAATTTTCGTGCAGCTCTCGGTTCAGAAATCCCCCCCGACCCCCCTTTACAAAAGGGGACTCAGAAGTCCCCCTTTCATAAAGGGGGATTTAGGGGGATTTTCAGACAGCATCTAAGCAAGGTGTTGAGGAGGTTGACTGGAAAGGTTCTCAGTCAAACGGCCTCCCGGGAGACACCCAAAACCCTGAGAAGAGGATGCTGACAGCTTTTCTCCGCAGAGGACGCAGAGGCACAGCCAGGCACTTCTTTGAGGCCGTCTCTGCGCTCTCTGCGAATCTGACAGGCTCTGCGACAAGAATCGTTCTGTGGCGGAACAAGGAATAGAACGAAAAGTGGCTGCTTATGGATTTCTCATCATTCAGCGTATGCATATTTGATGTTAATGGTGTTCTGATTGATTCGAATGTTGCCAATGCTCATGCTATGGCGCAAGGTTTTACCGATGATCCAACGGTGCAACAGCGGATTGTTGACTTATACCTCAAACTCACTGGCATCGATCGTGGCAATAAAATACGGATCATTCAGGACCAGATCATCGGGATTCCCTTCGGAGAGAAAGAGTTCGAGCTGCGGTGGGAAAGGTTTAAAACCCTGGGTCGCCGGTCAATGCTCAAGGCTCCTCTCACGGAGGGGTGTAATGAGGTGTTGGCGGAAATCGGAAAGCGCAAGATTACCCGCGTAGCCCTATCCAACACGCCGCTGGCTGAGTTGCAGGAAACTCTGGCAACTCACCGCTTGGATTCCCTCTTGGACCTGATTCGTGGCGGCGGCGATTGGCCGAAATCGGAATCGCTGGTGCGACTCCTCAACGAGTTCCATTTTGTTCCCGCCGAATGTCTCTTTTTCGGTGACGGGAAAGGGGACCTGGCGGCGGCCAGGTACGCCGGTGTGCCATTTGTCGCCATCGATTCGGGCACGGGCCAATTCGACACAGAGGAAGGCTTCTCCGGCCCTTACCAGTCTCTTGCCCATTGGGGCCAAGAGGAATTGGACATGCAGCGTTCAGCATGAAAAATTCGGAACCGAGAGCGTGCTTCATAAAGAGCACACCATGAAATCCGTCGCCAGACAAGCTCCGGCGCTGGAGCGGCGTTGGCCTGCAGCCAGTCCCTGTGTGGCAGAGCGGCAGGTGATGAAACACCGGACCTGGTTGTCACTCCTTGTATTCCTGCTGCTTTTGGCGGCAGGGGTCGCACAGGGAGGGGAGACCCTCAAATTTGCAGATCTGGGGGATTTTCGTCTGGAAAACGGCGAAGTCCTTCGCGAGTGTCGGGTGGGCTATCGCACCTTTGGCACTCTCAATTCCACGAAGTCCAATGCCTTGCTGTTTCCTACCTGGTTTGCAGGAACTACGCAAGAACTGGTTGATCTCGACCTTATCGGGCCCGGCAAACTCGCCGACAGTTCCAGGTATTTTGTGATTGCCGTCGATGCCTTGGGCAATGGGGTTTCTTCTTCTCCATCCAACAGCACGGTGCAACCCGCGCATTCATTTCCTCAGTCCTCCGTTGCGGACATGGTCAAGGCGCAGCATCTCCTGATCACTCGAGAGCTCGGCCTTACTCACCTCCATGCCATTATCGGCATTTCAATGGGAGGGATGCAGGTCTTTCAGTGGATGGTTTCCTATCCTGATTTTCTGGATAAAGCCGTGGCTGTTGTCGGAACACCACGCCTGGCTTCCTACGACCTGCTCCTCTGGCAAGCGGAGCTGGGCGCCATCCGGGCGGCGTCCTGCGACCGCGGACCTTGCGGCGCTGCTGCCATGGAAACCGTCGCCCCCATCCATCTGCTGGCTCTGAAAACGCCTCATTATCTGGTAACCCATACCAGCCCGGAGGAATTCCCGGAGTTTCTGGCCGCAGCAGAAAAGAACCTGATGAAATATAACGTTCATGATTGGGCATGGCAGGTGAAGGCAATGCTTGGCCATGACATCTATAAGACGTACGGCGAATCTCCGGAGCGTGCGGCCGCGGCGGTCCAAGCGCGAGTACTGGTGATCACCTCCCAGCAAGACCATGTCGTCAACCCTGCACCTGCCCGCGCTTTTGCCCAGATACTCAAAGCAGAAACCCTCGAGATGAGCGGCGACTGTGGACACCTCGCCTTCCTCTGCGAAGGGGAGATGCTCCGTACCGCCGTGACTCGGTTCTTGGAGCAATAGCGAAAGTCTTGCCGACAAAGGAGAAAGAAAAATGCTGAAGGAATTTAAAGAATTCGCCATGCGAGGGAATGTTGTGGACATGGCGATCGGGATCGTCATTGGCGCAGCGTTTGGGGCGATTGTAAAGTCAATGGTTGACGATGTCATTATGCCGCCAATCGGGTTGCTCCTGGGAAACGTCGATTTTTCCAACCTTTACCTCGTTCTTAAAAGCGGCGCAACAGCCGGCCCCTTTGCGTCACTGGCGGAAGCCAAGAACGCCGGCGCCGTCACCATCAACTATGGAGTTTTTGCCAACCAGATCATCAGCTTCCTAATCGTCGCTTTCGCCGTATTCATCCTGATTCGCGGCATCAACAAGCTGCAAGTCCAAAAGCCGGCACCCCCGGCAGAACCAACGACTAAGGAATGTCCGGAGTGTTTTTCCACAATCAACATCAAAGCGACCCGCTGCCCGCATTGCACTTCCGTTATTACGAAATAATGCGTCCCGCTCTCCGCATTCAACAACTTGACAGCGTTTGAGAGTGTGCTTACCTTTGCGTCGGGTGGAAGGTAAAATATTCAATCATAACAATAAGAAAGGAGGTTTATGCTATGGCTGTTATTCGCTGGTATGAACGCCCCGCTTTACCCCGATCGTTGGACGTTATGGGTCAGTTGAAGAAAGAAATGGACCGTTTGTTTACCGATTTTTCGGGCAGAACGGCGTCACCCCATCGTGCGGGAGTCTTCCCTCCCATCAATGTGAGCGAGGACAGCGAAAACCTCTATGTGAGCTCCGAATTGCCCGGGATTGAGCCGGACGATATCGACATTTCGGTCGAAGGGGAAACGCTGATGCTCCGAGGTGAGAGGAAATTGCCTGAGGCTGGGGAGGGCGTTAACTATCATCGCCGCGAACGTGAGGCCGGTCGGTTTCGCCGGATTATCACCCTGCCTGCCCGAATTAACCCGGATGGAGTGGACGCTATCTTTAAGAACGGCGTGCTCAAGATCGTTCTGCCTAAGGCGGTTGAGGATCGAGCGAAACAAGTCAAGGTGAAGGTTCAATGAGAGGCTTGAGCCGTTGCAGTTCCTATGCGGCTCATTGCGTGCCTTCATAAAGATAGAGAGGGAGGGTCTTGAAAATGGCAGAGAAAGATTTAGAAGCAAAAGAGAAGATGGAACTTCAAACTACGGCTGAAAGCACGCGTGATGTTCCTTCATACATACCCGCAGTCGATATTTATGAATCACCGGAGGCCCTTACTCTGGTCGCTGATATGCCCGGTGTGGGCCCCGATAACGTAGCCATTGACGTTCATGACAATCACTTGACGCTTCGAGGAACCGTCACGATCGAGGGCGAAAAAGAACGCGTGCTCCTTCAGGAATATGGCGTCGGCGACTACTCCCGCGAATTCACACTGGGGAGAGCCATTGACCAAACCAAGATCGAAGCGAGTATAAAGCATGGGGTCCTGACGCTGACATTGCCCAAGGCGGAAGCAAAAAAGCCAAGGAAAATCAGCGTTAAGACAGGGTAACTTGGATTTTGGAGTGCGCATCTCGGAATGAGAAGATCTTTGTCCTTTCCGAGAGGAAACCTCCTATCAATGCAAACTGAAATGGTCTCCTGCGAAACGCGGAGGAAACAGCCGGTTGGGTTCTTCATTCAACCGGCTCCTTTTGTTTTGCGACACGGCATTCGGTCAACACCGCCTCCACTAAAAATAACGGCAAACTTCAGTAAGGAATATCATTAAAATATGCTTTAATGCTTTAGTTGCGCCAGGGTTACATCGCATGCAGCAAGAAACCAACGCCAACGGAGGGCGATGCGTTATGGCGACAAGAGTGGTTGTCATCGGAGCGGGGCCGGGGGGATATGTGGCAGCCATCCGTGCCGCCCAACTGGGGGCAGAGGTCACGGTCATTGAGCGGGACAACGTGGGAGGAACCTGCCTCAACTGGGGCTGTATTCCTTCCAAAGTCATGATCACCACGGCCGAGCTGCTGGATAAATTTCACCGAGCCCACGAATTCGGTCTCCGGCTGGAGGGCAAAGTCTTTCCCGATATGCAGCGGCTGATGGCGCGCAAAGAGAAAGTAATCCAGGATCAAGCCAAGGGCATACTTGACTTGCTCCATCACCATAAAGTTCGCTATCTTCGGGGCCGGGGCGCTATTGAAAGGCAAGGATTGATTGCCGCGCAACTGGACGATGGCAAAACCCTGGAGGTCCCCTGGGACAAACTCATTCTGGCTCCCGGAACCCAGCCCTGCAGTTTTCCAGCGTTCCCGTTCGACGGACAGCAGATTCTTTCCAGTAACGATGCCCTTTGCCTCAACGCCTTCCATAACCACAAGATCGCCTACATCTTGTTGATGCATCAGTTTTGCAGCCTCAAGCACTGTTCTCTTAACATCAATAGTGATGACATTTGTTGTCATAAAATCTCTGACAGTTGGCATCAACTTAATTGAGCATAAAGTATCGTATAAAAGTTTTGTAGCTCCATGCTTGGTTTGCGCTCCAAATTTAAATTAACCCGATTTTCCCTGCCTAAAACAAGGAAAAAAGATCAAACACAAGATGAATAGTTAATCTGCTGACAATTCTCTCTAGATAAATAACCCTTGGTTTAGTCTTTCATTAGCCCGCTCCACTTCTCAAAATAGCATATTGTACTTCTCAAAAAAGCTCAAAAGCTACTCAAACAGCTTACTGATTCCAATGACCTATATGGAGACCATTGATTCTTCAAATAATCACAGTCGGTTCGAAGCCTCAGTTAACCTTTTTGTCGATCCGACTCAGAAGGCTCAAATTATAAATGCCCTTTCAAAGCTCGAAAACGTAGAGGATATTTATGAAGTGAAAGGAGAATTTGACATTGTTTCGACAGTTTCTGCCACAAGCTTGGAAGAGTTCCGAACAATCTTGCATAATAACATCCTAAAGATTAAAGGTGTTAAAAGCACTGTCATCACAGTGGTTCTCAAAACTCATAAAAGACTCAAATCCGAAAGTTACCTAAATATTAAAGGCCCAACCGCTCCTCTTTCTTTAAAGAAAGGTATATAGCACGCTTACCAACTCAATTGAGAAGATGACCATATTTGTCTCGAATGTTTGCTTTTGTAAACGTCTTTGTAGAGTCGTCAGAAATGGACAATGTAGTTACGGCTCTTGATGAACTTGAAAACCTTGAAGAACTTTATGAAGTAACTGGTGAATTTGACATAGTTTCGCTTGTTTCAGCGTCAGACATTGAAGAATTCAGAGATGTTCTCAAGAATAAGATTATGAAAATTAAAGGCGTAAGGAGCACCGTTAGTTCTGTCGTTCTTAAAGTCCATAAGGGATCAAGATGCAACGGCGAAGCTAAAGAGCAATCAATCTCAACTTCGGTTTTATCAAACCCGTAACTGAATCAATAAAGGTGAGGCATCGTAAGCTTAGGTTTTGTAAAAAATGATCGATCCTCTTCAGGCGCTAACTGTAATTCTTATACTCGTTGTAACGATTCTTCTAGGATGGCGTCTAGCTCCTTACCTAACTAAAGTATTCAGCCGAGCCCCCAGTCGTATTGACCGCATTCTGAATCCAGTAGAGAATTGGATCTACAAAATCTGCGGAGTTGACCCCAATGGTGGAATGGGTTGGAAGCAATACTTTCTTGCGGGCTTATTACTAAACATTGTAATGATGGTTATCGGCTTCTTTATGCTAATACTCCAGGGCAATTTGCCGCTTAACCCCATGGGATTCGCTGGCGTCAAACCCGACCTCGCTTTCAATACTGTAGCTTCGTTTGTGACAAACACGAACCTTCAACACTATAATGGGGAAATCACTTTATCATATCTTAGTCAAATCAGTGTTATACAATGGCTTCAATTTACCTCCGCAATGACTGGACTATGCATGGGCATTGCATTTATCCGAGGATTAGTTGTCGGCTCAAAAGATATGGGCAACTTCTATGTTGATTTTACTCGAGCCCTTACAAGAATTTTCTTGCCACTTTGCATAATTGCATCAATTATATTTCTAGCCTTAGGGGTGCCCCAGACACTCAATGGCTATACAACAATAAAAACTATAGAAGGCGCTACGCAAACAATTCTAGTTGGGCCAGTAGCTTCTCTTGACGCCATCATGCAAATAGGCACCAACGGAGGCGGATACTATGGAGCAAACGCCGCCTACCCATTCATGAATCCATCACCGATAAGTAACATTCTCATGATCTCACTTATGCTTCTGTTGCCCACAGCCCTAATCTTTGTGTTTGGGCAGATGATTGGCAAAAAAAGGGAGTACAGACCTCTTCTATGGCGCGCCTATATCCTCTTCTGAATTAATCTAGTAATTGCGTTTATTCCTGCCCT
>JADGQM010000035.1 GCA_017881795.1 Syntrophobacteraceae bacterium | reverse complement strand
GCTTCGCTTGCGATAGAGCAGCTCTTGATCGCCGAAACTGATGCGGAGGCTCTCCGGAAAGTGGTCTTCCATCACCGTGCGGTACATCTTCTTTAAATCATCGGCCATGTGTCACCTCCTCCTACGGAATAAAAAGAGCCCGGATGCTATCCAGGCTCCCTTGATAATGTACCATGAAAAAAAGCATTCAGATTAATACTTATAGCCCACACTGAAGCCGACCATGTTAGCGTAACCATTAGTGAAGCTGGATGGCAAGACGAAACCATGAGCGGGGACATTGTTACGATCGGTAATGAGGAGGTATGTATAGGACAGGTCCAGACTCCAGTTCCGCCAATGGAATCCCGGGCCCACACTGAACAGATGGCGGTTGTTTGCCGGCACGAGATAATCCGCATATTGAGTGTCTATGGCTTCCTGGTCAAAGGCATATCCCGCTCGCAGATCCAACCAGTCAGTCGCCTTGTACTCAGCGCCAATGAAAGGGCGCCAGACATTATGCCAGTTTTTGGTGTCTGTGGATGACGAGCCGCCAGGGTAGAGGGCTGTGTCATAGGTGATTGTCAACGAGTTGTAAGTGGCCCAGTGAGTCCAAATGGCCCCGACTTCAACGCTGAAGTCCTTGACCGGATAGAAAGCCGCGCCCAAATACAGCTCATCCGGAAGGGTAATCGATCCTGTGCCGGTCGTGTTATTGAAGAGGGTGCTGAGGATGGGGGAACTGGAGAATGCTGACGGTCTCACGAACGTGGCATCGCCCGTGACGGACACGGTCGTCTGACTGCGGTACGATAACCCGAGTCTCAACCAGTCAAAGGGTCGACCATGCAAAGCAACGTTGAGGCCGACACCCATGGTGCTGCCTTGGAGTGACCCATCTATGTCGCCAACGTCACGTCCACCAGTAAATGGAGCGCTGGGTATCTTCCGTTTCAAATTCAAATCGAACCACAGCAGATCGAGGCCGAGTGCAAAAGAAAACTTGTCATTAACTTTGAAGGCGATATTCGGATTGACATCGATAGTCTGGATAATAGCCTTATAGCTGTTATATCTTCCCGGCCAGGTTTCGGGAAACTCGGTGCCCAAGCCGAAAGGGGAGAAAACCCCAAGGCCCAACCATACCTTGTCAGTGGCCTGATAGGTCGCGTAAAGATGAGCCGGATACCACGTATTGTCGACACTTGACGTGGTGACAGCCTGAGGGGAGTAAGTGGTCACTTTCGTACTTGGCATGATGAAAGTGGCCCCTGCCATCATCTGCAGGCCAGGCAGCTGCGTAATCCCGGCAGGGTTAAAAAACAGGGCCGACGGGTCGTCCGCCCTCGCAACCAAGGCCCCTGCCAGGGCGTTCCCTCTGGCACTGGCCTCATAAAGCGCAAAACCTGACGCAGAACATAACTCAGCGCTGAAAACCACGCTGACAATGACCATCAGCAACACGAAAAGCCTATGCATCCCCTTCATTTTACCCCTCCTCACAAGAATCCCAAGAAATTCTCCTTATCTAGCCCCCTGTCCCAATGCTTGCCGGGTTTCCCCAATACTGGTGGACCTAAAGACGACCGCAAGGACTTGCCCGCGCTCGTTGATACGTAATAAGCCCTAGACGGCGGCTTCCCCTCGGTAAATCCGCGCCGGCATCCAAGACTGCCACTCACAATAAATACTCCACCACTTTTCATGGCCTGAACCACGCCGAAAACCATGAAAATGGACATCATCTACCGCTGTGGCTTCCCTCTTGCCCCTGCCTTGGTAGGACCACCGGCCACACTCCCTATTTTTTATGAGAATTTGAAAATCAGAGTTTTTAGACAAAGTTGAGTGAAATTAGCAAAGCCTGAGCTCTCGGTCAAGTTAAATCCCGTTAAATTCTGCTTATTGCAGGGCCTTGCAAGTCTTTCAAACGAGCAGCAAAACTCCGACCGGCAGACGCTGCGTACGAAAAAAAGAGTCAGCACATTCAAAATATGGTAATGAAGAACCCTCGGGTGAACTTTCTGGGGGTCCATTCGTGCCAGGTGCTCAATTGACGCCCAGGCCCCAACGCCCTGAGGGCGGACTTTAATCGACAACTCACCACGAAGATCACAAAGGACACGAAGGAATGCTCTTGCCATAATCTCTGTGCTCTTCTTCGTGATCTTCATGTCCTTCGTGGTTAGAAAATGCAAATTCCTATTTTATCGAGTTAAAACCTGCACTGAGGAGCAGAAAAAGAAATGGAGAATTGGCAGCCTCTTGCTGCGACCACTCTGATTGGCAGCATGCCCCACCACGATCGCGATAAAGTCATTGAGCTCATTCTCAGAGCATCCCCTGACGTGCCAGCCTGGCCCCAGCTTCCCTTCTTCCAACCAGAACAGATGATGATCCAGTATCTGGAGGGTCTGCCGGGAATCCGCGAGGAGCAGGGCCGGGTGTTTATGCAAACCGATGCCCCGGAATTTGAACAAGAACTGGTCAAATTCTATGAGGCCTATCTGGAAGTGGAGGAGGGACTCAGAGAACTTGATGGCTCCAAGTTTGGAATGGGTCCCGAAACGGGCAGGACCTTCTTCGAGTTTCTCGCCAAACTGAACCGAGCCGCCCCTTCCTTTCGCGCGCTGAAAGGTCAGATCGTTGGTCCCTTTACTTTGCTGACGACGCTTAAGGACCAGCAGGATCGCGCCCTCATTTATAATGAACAACTGGTGGATGTTGTGGTCAAACATCTGGCACTGAAAGCAAAGTGGCAAATCCACCGGCTCAGGTCGTTCGGATGTCCGGTAATCCTGTTCCTGGATGAGCCGGCGTTGGCCGGCTTCGGGTCATCCGCATTCATTGCCATTTCCGAGGCCCTGGTGAAAAGGCTACTCCAAGAGGTCGTGGACGCAATCCATCAGGCCGGAGCTCTCGCGGGCACGCACATCTGCGCCAACACGGATTGGGACCTGATCTTCAAGACCGGGGTAGATATTATAAATTTCGATGCCTACAATTATTTTGAAAAGTTCGCACTATACCGCGAATCGTTCCTGAAGTTCACCGAACAAGGTCATATCGTAGCCTGGGGCATGATTCCCACGAACGATCCGAACCTTATCCTGGGGGAGACTTCCGAGAGCCTTGCCAACCTTTGGTTGGAGCGCATAGAAGAGCTGGTGACTCCGTCAGTGTCCCGATCGACCATCCTCTCTCAGTCGCTCTTTACCCCGAGTTGCGGCTGCGGCTGTCTTTCTGAGATTGCCGCAGAACGGGTAGTGCAACTGACCAATGGACTGGGACATATCTTGCGGTCATATTTGTGATGGTGTTTCGGTCCGGTGTAGAAATTTTGCCAAGATTTTGGCTGCGGTCACAAACGGTGCTGTTTTTTCGCGGTGTCGAGCTTTCCCCAGCCGCTTTTCATGGTTTCGGGTGCGCCAGGTAACACGAACTGCGGGTGCGACCGGAGTATGGCGGCCCAGAAAACGCTCTCACGGAGATCTTGACAACAGCTCAACAATTCATTAGGGTAATCGTGCTACTGAGGCATGAAGGGTAGCCGTAAGTATTATACTTCAGGCATAAATTTATCCCCTTACGGATCATATTATACTGTTTGAGGCTTCGTTGCGTGGCTTCCTGCCATCTCTCTCCTTGCCCGGGAAATTGAGGAAAGAGACATTGCAGCAAAGTTGTGTTCCAGATTCCTCTTTGGGGCACAAGATGTAAAGGGGTCAGAAGGCGAGTTCGCACCAGACCTTTCGGGTGAGGACAAGAACCAGCTCAAAGCCAACCTGCAAGCTATCGATGATGCAGTAAAATAATAGCTTTTTGAGATTTAGAGCAATACTCAGGGCAATAGGGTGGTTGCCAAGTCTCGGTGGAGACGTCAACAGCTTCAGTGAAGATGGTCGTCATTGGGCATCGAGTTAGAGGCCAAGCTGCAAAGAAAGGGCTACTGCAATGCAAGTCGAGTATAAGAACATCGATCCCAAGCTCATCGTAAATGAAATCCGCAATGGTCGCTCGCTGGAATCAGTTCAAAAACTTTTTGGACTCAAGTTCAAGAGTGAAGTCCAGGATCTCTATCTGCGCGGCCTGATGGATTTGGGTGAGATTCCCCAGGTTGCATTTAACAAGACAAACTCAGCGCCAATGGACCGGCCAAAACCGGAACCGCCTGTTGCGCGTAGCCCTGACAGAAACAATGCAAAACCAGCCACGCTTATCCAGACCTCGAACTTTCGGACCATTGGCCAAAGCGGCAGCATCACTTTGAACAAAGCGCTCCTGATCGAACAACTCGGATTTCAGGTCGGAGACTTCTTCGAAATTTTCCGTGAGGATGACAGAGTGGTCCTGAAGAAAGTAGCCGCATCAGACTAAGGTGTTGCCCCTTGGTGACATCTTCAGCGCTTCGAGCCTGATCACTTCCATCGTGCTAGCGTCGAAGGCTGTTAAGCACATGCAGGAATCGCCACAACGCAGTCAGGTTCGTCCCGGCGGCCAGAATCACGAGCATGACCACGAGGACGATATCCTGCAGCGGCTGATTGTTTGGCGGCCCTATAAAGAGGTTTACCAGGGGGTTAATCAGGCCGGCCAAACCCAGAAGCACAATCCGTTCCCCTCTTTGAAACATCCCCGCCAGGCAGCGCACGCCGAGCCCTTCAGCGCGGGCGCGGGTATAGCTGACCATCAAAGACCCGAACAAGATGAGTAAAATGGTGAGCGAAATTAACGGCCTTGTTGCTCCCTGTCGATAGAAGTAGCACCAGATTCCAAGATAGATGATCAGTTCCGTGTAGCGATCCAGTACGGAATCCAGGAAGGCGCCGAATTTCCGGGTCTGTCCAAGGGCCCTTGCCAGAGTACCGTCGAGGGTGTCGCACAGACCTGTCAGCAGAGTAAAAACACCGCCGAAGAAAGGGCAATAAATAAAGGAAACTCCAGCCATCACACTGCTGAGAAGTCCCAGGAACGAAAGATGGTTGGGTCTTAACTTCAGATGAATCAGCCGGGGAATCAGATGGCGATTAAGAAGGCTATAGTATTCCGCTTCAATCGCTGTTCCTTTGAGCATAGACAACCTTCGATCAAGACCAAGATGCGTGCAGCCGCGGCATACTGGAAATGCTATAGCTGAAGAAGGTCAATTCGTTTTCATACTGAATAAGGGTCACCAGCCATCTCCATTCAGGGGAACAGCTTGCTTTCGCGCTCTAATCCGGACACGAGGCCATCCCGGGGGCCCCTCCCTTGAACAGAGGGGAAGCCAATAGAGGAAAATCGGTCAGGTGAACCTCCAGTTCGCTTCCCGCTGTTATCTCTACCACATGAGGTTCCAAAATAACATAGGCAAAACAATCCCTGACCCAACTGAAAACCGAAGCACCCTTCGATTCAGCCGGAGTGAACCAGGGTGGTGCCGTCTCCAGGTTCAAGATTCCTCTGACCGCCTTATAGAAGCCGGGTTTGTGCTTGAGAGATTGCTTCAGCCTGGCCTGGATCGGTGGATTTCGGAGTTCCTTCAGCCCCTGCCACCGCCTCAGCATAGGGACCACCAGCTCCGCGAAGACGATTTGTGCAGCCCAAGGATTTCCGGAGACACCGAGGAAGACCTGCTGGCCCCTCACCCCCAGGGCCGTGTTTTTCCCCGGGGTAAGGTTGATTCCTTTGACCAGCACCCGCACCCCAAGCCGTTTCCATGCATCGAGAATATAGTCTTTATCTCCCTTGCCCATGCCTCCTGTGGTGATGACAAGATCGGCGGCAACCTCCTGCAAGCGGTCGGCAATAATCCGGGGCTCGTCTCGGACCACTCCCAGACGGCCCGGTTTTCCCCCTTGAAGTTGGGTCAGCCAGGCAAGCAGATGCATGTTGTTGCAGTAGGTAAACGGACCCTCTTCAACGGCGCCGAGAGGCCTCACCTCATCCCCTGTGGCGAGCAAAGCCACTCGCGGCTGCCGGTAGACGGCGATCCGATCACACCCCAGAGCGGCCACGAGTGCCAACCGCGCGGGAGTAAGAATATTCCCGCCCGCGATCAGGAATTCGCCTTCCCTTACCTCATCTCCGGGGAGAGTAACGCCGCTTCCGCGCGCATAAGCTCGTTCGAGGCAAAGGTTTGTCCCCTGTACGGAGATCTCCTCCTGGGGAACCACGGCATCGGCAAACGGCGGAAGCGGCGCCCCGGTGAGAATGCGAATGGCCTCTCCGGAACGGATGGCCATCGCCCTGGCATGCCCGGCAGCAATACGGTCAGGAGTGATCCTGAGTAAAACCGGAGCGCCTGGAGCAGCGCCAAGGGTATCACCACTGCGCAGGGCAAAGCCATCAAGTCGGGAGCGGGATTCGCCGGGAAGATTGCGATCGGCGACAATCCTTTTTGCAAGAACCCGACCGAGCGCGTCCTCAATTCGCACCAGTTCAATCCCCAGAGGCGCCATGAGTCCGGAAGCCAGCTGCCTGGCCTCGGTCAGATCCATCGAAGCAACATCGCGGAAGGGTTTATCTTTGTGCACCGAAGTACCAATTCTTCGCCCTGTTCTTTGTTCTTAGGAACCGTCCAAAAACAACCTGCAATCATTTTGCTCCTATTTCATCCACGAAGGCACACGAAACACTGCGAAGACACACGAAGCAATCATTTCGCGATCTGCATGGCGAAAGATGGCGATCTGTTTATGGACAGCAACTTGCTGCCCGCTAAATCCTGCCTGCTCACCACTCCCTACTCCCTACCTCTCTCTGACCCCTCGGAGTTCATCGAGGTTTTCTGGAGTGTTGACATTTTTGAAGCTGAGGCCTTCCGGATCCACCTTGCGCCATTTCTCTTCCGGAAGCTCTCTTACTCTGACCTTCCGGTAAAAGCTGGTGACTTTCCTCTCACCCTTCTCCAGGGCCGCTGCAATGGGCGGGAGACAACGTCGGGAATAAAGCGCCAGGAGCGGTTCTACGCGATCGTTGAGCAGAGGGGCCACGGCATCACAACCTTCCCTCAGGGCGCACATCATGTTCGCCAGTTCCGCCACCATGAAGGGCATGTCTACGGCTTTGACAAAAACCCAGTCATGAGGGCTGAAAAGAAGCGCGGTGCAGATGCCCCCAAGCGGGCCCTGGTCCCTCACCACATCCTGCACCAACGTGGCCCGGACACGAAGATAGGGAACCAGATCGTTGGCCACTACCAGGATCGGATCGCCAACACCACAAAGCGATTCCACCGCATGCTCGATGAGGCTTTTTCCCAGAAAGGGCTCGAGCGCCTTATTTCTCCCGTAGCGCCGACTCTTGCCCCCGGCGAGGATGGTTCCGGTAAGCATTTATTCATCTTCCAGCAGGATCTGGATATCGATCTTTCGCGGAGGTTTCCAGCCCCTCAGACTGGAGAGCATGCCAACCGTTCCGCCGACCATGATGTCTTGGACGAAGTCATTCATCGGTATTTTTTTGCCATCTACGTAAGCCGTGATGCGAGACCTTTTACGGTCTTTCAGGAATCGGTCTTCGATGAGATCGGCAACTCCCGATACCTGGTCGAATCGGAAACGAGGAACATCCAATTGGACTTGGTCTTCAGTCACAATCGCCAGCAGGTTGTCCTGGGGAGCACAGATCGGTTTGGCTTCAACCGCTGAGCGAAACACTTCGATTTTGGGAAAGTGAGATTGTTTATACCCCTCTGCCAACAGGACATCCTCATCCCAGAAGTAGCGCCCGGCGATTTGTTCGAGAGGCATCTCCGCAGGGGTTTCCCGAATCGCTGCCAGCATCAGAGGGGAACTGATGGCGATGGTTTGAGCCCCGGCTTTTCGATGCCGCCACGTATCCTTTCCTTCGTGATCCATCTCAAAACCGTGAACATCATGTTTCACCGTGCCGACGCGGCGTCCCCGCCGCCGAAGCTCGGGAATCAATTGCTCGAGGAATGTTGTTTTTCCGGAATTTGAAGCCCCAACAATACAGATAATGGGCAACATGGTGGTTTCTCCTTTAGAGTAGCGTACGCAATCCACGAAGATTGATCACTCACAACTATTGACGCGGCACTATCTCACAGCATCGAGAGCCTGTCAACGTGAGGCTGCTTGCGCTTTCAGCAAACCTAAGACTCGTTCCAAGCTTCGGTTTGGGAGCATGGCATGACCAGCCAGGGTTTCGAGGATGTCGCCAACCTCTTCCAATCCCATCTTGTGCGCCCTGCCGGCCCAGTCCCGGTAGGACTGGGCATGCTCCTCGTTGTGATGCACCCAGAATTCGACCATCTTCACAAGCTTATCCTCCATGGAAGGCTTTCGCTCGGGTTCTTCCCGCAGCTTGCTTCCGTGTGGATGGTGATGCACCATAATTTCTCCTCCCTTTCTTTCTTCGCGACGCCATTGACCCGGATGGGCACGTGTGTTAGCTTGCCCGCCACTGGAGGTAATTATTAATGATTCCCTATCCTCATATCAATCCCGATGTGTTTGCCATCGGACCGCTTCGCGTGCGGTGGTACGGACTCATGTATGTCTTGGGATTTCTCGCCGCCTACTTCCTCGTCCAAAAGCAGGAGCGGTCTCGCCAGATGGGTCTGGTCGGCGCCACCGCGCAAGACTTGATCTTTTATATAGCCATTGGACTCATTGTCGGCGCTCGCCTGGGATATGTTGTTTTTTACGATTATAATGAATACCTGACTTATCTGAAGAATCCTCTGGAAATTATTGCCACCTGGCATGGTGGCATGTCCTTCCATGGCGGCCTCCTGGGATCAATCATTGCTTGCTGGTGGTTCTGCCGTCGGCGAACCCTTCCCTTTTGGGCCGTAGTTGACAGTGTCACGGTCACCGCGCCCATCGGTCTAGGTCTGGGGCGCATCGGCAATTTCATCAATGGTGAACTGCTGGGACTTCCGTCTAATGTGCCGTGGGCCATGGTTTTCCCCGATGGCGGCCCTCTTCCCCGGCATCCATCACAACTCTATGAGGCCATCCTCGAGGGTCCGGTCCTCTTTTTCCTCCTCTGGTTCCTTCGCAAACGGGAGTTCCAAGACGGGATGATGATTGTGTTTTTCCTGTTATTCTATGGGGTAACTCGATTTATTGTAGAATTTTTCAAGGAACCTGATCCACAGATTGGATACCTTCTCGGATATTTTACCATGGGCCAACTTCTTTGCATCGCCATGATTCTTGCCTCCGGATTGCTGGCCATCTTCCTCCGGCATGATCGGCCAAATAAAACAACATGATGCCAATGACGTGATGGTTCATTCATTCTGAGTCTTGCGAAATGAAAAGATGTCGATGGGCTAAGAGCAAGCTCTTAGCAGCTTACCACGATAAGGAGTGGGGAGTACCTCTTCACGATGATCGGTCGCTCTTCGAGTTTCTGATATTGGAAGGCGCACAGGCCGGTCTCAGTTGGGAGACTGTTCTCAAGAAGCGAGACAACTATCGCCAAGCGTTCGATAACTTCGATTCAAGTCTGGTTGCGGAATACGACCAGCATAAGGTTGAGGAACTGCTGACCAATCCGGGCATCATTCGGAATCGGTCAAAGATCAACGCCGCCCTCGAAAATGCCAGGGCATACCTCATGGTTCAGGAGGAGTATGGCAGTTTTGATGCCTACCTGTGGCAGTTCGTAAACGAACAACCCAAACGGAACCGTTGGGAAACGTCAGAACTGCCGGTCTACACCGCTGAAGCAGAAGCCTTGAGTAAAGACCTGAAGCATCGAGGATTCAAATTCGTGGGTCCGACAATTTGCTATGCCTTTATGCAGGCGGTGGGAATGGTTAACGACCATGAGCAGGAGTGTTTCCGTTACGACGAGATCGGATGAGGGAAATTGGCTTTGAATATCTCGAGCCCGCTGTGATACGGTGTGGTGGGAGCACAAGGAAACCCGAAAGCCATGAAAATTTACCTCCTCAAGAGACTTCTACAGATCATCCCAACGCTCCTTGGGATTACGTTCATTACCTTTCTCATCATCCAACTGGCACCGGGAAGTCCGGCCGTCCTGAAACTGCAGATGAGCGCCCAGGGTCAGATGAGCGATCGCACCATCTCTCAGCAGATCATCGAAGAGACCAAAAAACTTTACGGCCTGGATAAACCGCTGCCCATCCAGTACCTGCTCTGGGTCAAGCGCGTTTTCACTTTCGATTTCGGGACCTCCTACAAAGACCATCGCAAGGTCTGGGATAAAATCGCGGAACGCTTGCCCATAACCATTCAACTGAATTTGATCTCAATTTTCCTGGTCTATCTGATTGCCATCCCCTGTGGCATCTATTCTGCGACGCGGCCAGGGACCGTTGCCGACCGTCTGCTAACGCTGTTTTTCTTTTTTCTCTATTCGCTGCCGAGTTTTTGGGTTGCAGTTTTGCTGATCATGCTTTTCGGCGGCGGCGACTTTTGGGACGTTTTGCCGGTTTACGGCATCTCCTCGATTGGGGCGGAAGACTGGCCTTTTTTCCCCTGGCTCACTGACCGAATCTGGCATCTGGTGCTGCCGATCACCTGCCTCACCTACGCCGGCTTTGCTTATCTCTCCCGGCTTACGCGCGCCAACATGCTGGAGGTCATTCGCGAAGACTACATTCGCACGGCACGCGCCAAGGGATTGAGCGAGCGTCTGGTGATCTTCAAGCACGCCTTTCGCAATGCTTTGCTGCCGATTGTGACCCTGCTTGCCTTCCTGCTTCCAGCGATGTTCGGAGGCAGTGTGATCATTGAAAGCATCTTTTCCATCCCCGGCATGGGCCAGCTCGGCTTCGAAGCCGTCCTGAGCCGGGACTATCCGGTAATCATGGCCATCACCACCATCTCCGCATTATTGACGCTGGCGGGATTGTTGCTCTCGGATGTCCTCTATGCCGTACTCGATCCTCGCATCAAACTTGAATGATGAATGGGAGTGAAATTCCACTGCGTATGGAAACGCCCAACATAGCAGCGCCAACCATTCCTCGCTCTTACTGGCAGATGGTTTGGCATCATTTCAAGAAAAAGCGCCTGGCAGTGGGAGGCTTCTGGGTTTCACTGCTGCTGTTTCTGATGGCAATCTTCGCTCCGCTCCTGGCAAACGGCCGACCTGTTTGGTTTTCTTATCAGGGCCACTGGTATTGGCCGATTTTTTCCGGCATCGAAGGGATTGGTCCTTACACCTGGAAGGACCTCAAAAAGAACGCTCCTTTGGTTTTGCAGTGGAATATTGAAGGACGCGGCGATTTTGCCATATGGCCGCCGGTGCCGTATTCGCCGACTGAATATGACCTGCTGGAGAGCCTTACGGGGCCCACCGGAGAGCATTGGCTGGGGACCGATGATAGCGGCAGGGACGTGCTGAGCCGCATGATCCACGGGTCACGTGTTTCCCTTTCGGTCGGTTTTGTTGCCGTGGGGATCGCCCTGGTGATCGGCATTTTCTCGGGCGCACTGGCCGGGTATTTTGGGGGCTGGGTCGATCATGTGATCAGCAGGCTCATCGAGATCCTGCTGACCATCCCGACCTTCTTCCTCATCATCGCTATTATCGCCTTTCTTCCGCAGAGCATCTACAATATTATGGTAGTGATCGGTCTCACCGGGTGGACCGGCATCGCGAGGTTCGTTCGCGCCGACTTCCTGAAACTGAAACAGCTCGATTTCATCATGGCGTCCCGAGCGCTCGGCGCTTCCCACACCCGCATCATTTTAGTGCACATGCTGCCCAATGCTATGGCCCCGGTGCTGGTTTCCGCCGTATTTGGGATCGCCGGGGCAATCTTGACCGAATCGAGCCTCAGCTTTCTCGGATTTGGCGTCCCGCCTCCCACTCCGAGCTGGGGGGATATCCTGTCACAAAGCAGGGATTACATCGAATTCGCATGGTGGCTGACGGTCTTTCCAGGCTTTGCGATCTTTCTCAGTATCACGGCCTACAATCTCGTCGGCGAAGGTCTCCGCGATGCCATGGACCCCAAGCTGTTCGAATAGCGAGGAGTTGAGCGATTAACCCAATGCTGGTCCCCATTCCCCAACAAGAAACCGTGGTCTTCACGGTCAGTGACCTGAATTCGCGCATCAAGGCACTGCTGGAATCCAATTACCGCTTCGTGTGGGTGAAAGGAGAAATTTCCAATTTTCGCATTCCGGCATCGGGTCATTACTATTTCACCCTGAAGGATGAACAGAGTCAGATCCGGGGGGTCTTTTTTCGCACTCAACATCGGCATATGCGATTCATCCCGGAGGACGGGCTGCAAGTGATTTGCCAGGGGCGCATCAGCGTTTATGAACCCCGGGGTGAGTATCAGTTGATCGTCGAAATCATGGAGCCCCAGGGGCGTGGAGCGCTGCAACTGGCGTTCGAACAGTTGAAAAAGAAACTCGAAGGGGAAGGCCTTTTTGATGCTGCCCAGAAGCTGAAGCTTCCGCTTTGTCCGCAATCGATAGCCATTGTTACCTCGCCTACCGGAGCAGCCATTCGCGACATCATGAAAATTTTTCAGCGCAGTCCCTATCCCCTGACGATTACGCTGCTGCCGGTTCGGGTGCAAGGAGAGGAGGCAGGCAGGGAAATTGCCGCCGCTATTGAATCGGCCAACGTTCTACTGCCTCAATTTCAATGGGAGTTGATGATTGTCGGCAGAGGTGGCGGCAGCATTGAGGATCTCTGGCCTTTTAATGAGGAAAACGTCGCCAGAGCGATTGCCGCTTCACGGATTCCCGTTATTTCGGCTGTAGGGCACGAGATTGATTTTACCATTTCCGATCTGGTCGCCGATCTGCGGGCGCCGACTCCAACGGCGGCAGCCGAGTGGGTGGTCTCCCGGCTCGAAGGCCTCCAGAGGGAGCTGGCAAAGCACCGCGATCAGATGCTCAAGACTATCGTTCACAGGATCGATTATCAACGGCAGCGCCTCCTTTTTCTGGACAAGCGTCTGGTGGACCCCAAAAGGCGGCTTCAGGATCTGCGGCTGCTGGTTGACGATCGTCTCGAACGCCTGCAACTGGCATTTGCCCGGCGCGTCGAGCGGCTCAGAACGCACCACACCCATCTTTCAAAGCGCTTGCTGTTGGTTCAACCCATTAAAACCATTCAACAATATCAAAGCTCTCTGAATCAGCTCTGCCGGGATCTCACCCTCAGTTACCAGCGACGGCTGGAGAATCTCCGGTTTCTACTGCAAGAACATGCTTCCAGGCTGGAGAGCCTGAGCCCTCTGGCGGTGCTCGCTCGCGGGTATTCCATTTGTTACCGGTTATCCGGCAAGACAATCATCAGGAAAGCCTCTGATGCACGGCCGGGAGAGGAAGTCCTGATCCAGCTTTCGCAAGGTTTACTCGAGTGCACGGTGAACAAATCCGTGGAGGATGAAAGCGTTTTTTTATCCACGAAGACACACGAAGACTAACCAAGACACACGAAGATGTTTTCGATCTCTCTTGCGGGTGTCTGGTGTTGTCTCGTGGATGTTCGTGGATGGCTTTTACTGAGAAACAAAGATTTTTCGCCACACCACGATACCAAGGGACGGAGAACCTCGCGTAGGTTCATTATAAGGTTTTATTAGTGTGCCTTCGTATTTGCTTCGTGTGTCTTCGTGGATAGCTTTTTCGGAAAGGGAATCAACATGAGCAAAAAAAAGAGCGAGCAATTTGAAGAGGCGGTGAAGAGGCTGCAGGCAATCGTGGAAAAGCTTGAGCGCGGAGATTTGCCCTTGGAACAGTCAATGGAGTCTTTTGCCGAGGGCATGCAGCTTGTTCAACTCTGTCATCAGAAGCTCGAGGAAGCTGAAAAAAGGGTGCAAATCCTTACGAAAGATCAGCAGGGCGCCTGGACCACTACCCCTTTTGAACCGATATCGAAGGACAGTGCCGAAGACTCTCCCTGACGAGGCGCTTTTCTAAAAGTGTGGAAAGGCCTAATCAGGCGTGTTAAACTAAGGACGATTAATTTCAGAGTAGCCGAATGGATTACGACAGGATGCCAAATTTCGATTTGAAGCGCTATTTGTCGGAGCGTAAGCAATTGGTTGATGAGGCTCTGGAAAAGTATGCGCCGGCTCCGACAGGGCTGGAAAAGAGTGTGTCAGAAGCCGCGCGCTACAGCCTTTTTGCCGGCGGAAAGCGGGTTCGCCCCATCCTTTGTCTTGCTGCGGCCGATGTTTTGAATGGCTCCCATGAAGTCGTTCTGCCTGTCGCCTGTGCCTTTGAGATGGTTCACACTTACTCGCTCATCCACGATGATTTGCCGGCCATGGATAACGACGATTTTCGCCGGGGCCGCCCTACGAATCACAAGGTGTTTGGGGAAGCGATGGCGATTCTTGCCGGGGATGCCTTGTTGACCGAGGCGTTCAGTCTCATCGCCGGTGCCGGAGAAGGGGCGCAGATAGCAGCGGACAAGCTCGTGCGGGTGACGGGCATCATCGCGAGAGCTTCAGGATACAGAGGGATGGTCGGCGGCCAGGTCATTGATCTGGAGTCGGAAACCCGCGAAGTGGACCTGGCTACGGTAGAATACATGCACATTCGCAAGACCGGAGCACTGATTTCAGCCTCTTTGGAAGCTGGCGCCGTTCTTGGCGGTGGCAGCGAGCAACAGATCGGCGCTCTGACCTGCTACGGGCGTCATTTGGGGCTGGCCTTCCAAATCACTGACGATCTTCTGGACATAGAGGGAGATGCTCACGTTATGGGCAAGACTCCCGGTTCCGATGTGGCGAAAAATAAAAAGACCTATCCAGCGCTTCTGGGAATCCCCGGGAGCAGGGAAGCGGCGCAAATCCATGTGCAGGAAGCGGTTGCGGCTCTCGCCATGTTTGATGACAAGGCGGAACCTCTGCGCGCTATTGCCCGTTACCTTCTGGTGAGAAAAGCATGACGAAATGAGGATCAGGAGAAATCAAACGTTGAACCAACAAGATGGCAAAAGCTTCCTTTCCCAAATCGATAACCCGTCACAACTGAAGCAGCTTTCTCTGGCGCAATTGCAGCAATTGGCTGGTGAAATCCGCGACATGATCATCCATACAGTAGCCAAAACCGGCGGGCATCTCGCGCCAAGTCTGGGAGTTGTAGAGCTCACCCTTGCTCTGCATTACGTTTTCGATGCTCCTCACGACAAGATTATCTGGGACGTCGGTCATCAGGCCTACACCCATAAAATCCTTACAGGCCGCCGCTCGCAATTCCACACCTTGCGCCAGTTTGAAGGGATCAGCGGCTTTCCCAAGCGGTCGGAAAGCAAGTATGACGCTTTTGGGACCGGGCATTCCGCCACCTCCATCTCTGCTGCCTTGGGCATAGCCGTCGCGGGCTCGCTCAAAAACAGTCCCCACCGGACCATTGCCGTCATTGGAGACGGCAGCATGACCGGAGGAATGGCGTTTGAGGCGCTCAATCATGCCGGCGATCTCGATAAGAACCTGATCGTGGTGCTAAATGACAACGAGATGTCCATCTCTCCCAATGTCGGAGCACTATCCTCCTTCTTGAGCCGTAAGCTGTCGAGTAAGACCATCATGCATCTTCGGCGAGAACTTGAATATTACCTCAAGTCCGTTCCCGGACTGGGCTCGAACATTTTGAAGCTCTTGCGCCGCAGTGAGGACATGATGGTGGCGCTTTTCACTCCCGGGATGCTCTTCCAGGCGCTTGACTTTCATTACATTGGCCCCATTAAGGGGCACCGCCTGGACCGTCTCATCGGGACGTTTAAGAATGTGCGTCACCTGGAAGGACCGATCCTGGTGCACGTCCTGACTCAGAAAGGCAAAGGCTACGCTCCGGCAGAATGCGACCCTGCCAGTTTTCATGGGGTGGGCTCGTTTGAAATCAGTACGGGAAAGAGCTGTAGTCCGCCCGCCGGGACCCCGCTCATTCCCTCTTATACGCAGGTGTTTGGGAACACGATGGTGCGACTCGCGGACCATAACCCGAAAGTGGTGGCCATTACCGCAGCCATGCCCCAGGGCACCGGTCTGGAACCCTTCTCTGCCCGCTTCCCGGACCGATTCTTCGACGTCGGCATCGCCGAACAGCACGCCGTCACCTTCGCCGCCGGCCTTGCCTCCGAAGGCTACAAGCCCGTTGTTGCCGTTTACTCGACCTTCCTTCAACGGGCCTACGATCAAATCGTTCACGATGTCTGTCTGCAGAACCTCCCGGTGGTTTTCGCCATGGACCGCAGCGGCCTTGTGGGAGATGATGGTCCGACTCACCATGGCGCCTTCGACCTCTCATTCCTGCGCCACATTCCGAACATGGTGCTGATGGCCCCTAAAGATGAGAACGAACTGCAGCACATGTTGAAAACAGCACTCGATTGGTCGGGGCCTGCCGCCATTCGCTACCCCCGGGGAAATGGGAGCGGTGTAATTCTGGACCATGCCCTGCAGAACTTGCCCATCGGCCGAGGCGAAATTTTACGGGAAGGCGAAGATGCCTTGCTGATCGCTATCGGTTCCACCGTCAGAGCGGCCATGGAAGCGGCCGAGCACCTCCGGCAGGAAGATATCCAGGTTACGGTATTGAATGCCAGGTTCGTCAAACCGCTCGATGAGGATTTGATCCTCAAGTGGGCTCGGAAAATAGGCAGGATCGTCACGATCGAGGAAAACGTACTCCAGGGCGGGTTTGGAAGTGCTGTCTTGGAGCTCTTCCAGGAGCACTCTTATTTTCCCAGATCGCTAATACGCCTTGGTTTGCCGGATTCCTTCGTCCCCCACGGCAACCAGTCCATCCTTAGAAATCTTTTCGGTATCGACGCTGCGGGCATTGAACTCGCGGTGCACAGGCTATTAGAGACCGGCCATGGGCGACTCCTTCGTGCGATTGGACATACTGCTGGTCGATAGAGGGCTCAGTGCCAGCCGGGAACGAGCCCAGGCCTTGATTTTGGCTGCGAAGGTATTGGTTGACGGCCAGCGCGTCACGAAAGCGGGGCATCGAGTCGCAGCCGAGAGCAACCTCCAGGTACTGGGGGAGGATCATCCTTTTGCCAGCCGCGGCGGTCTCAAGCTGGAGCATGCTCTTGAGCAATTCCGGCTGGATATCAGTGGCCTGGTGGCGATGGACGTTGGGGCATCAACGGGCGGCTTTACTGATTGCCTGCTGCAACATGGTGCGAAGCGGGTCTATGCCGTCGATGTGGGCTATGGTCAGCTGGCCTGGAAGCTCAGGCAAGACCCCCGAGTAGTGGTCCTGGAGCGGCAAAACATTCGCTATCTCTCGCAAGACCGAATCCCGGAACCGATCCAGGTGGCGACGATCGACACCTCTTTTATTTCACTCAAGCTTGTCATTCCGGCAGTTGTGCCATTTCTGGACCGTGCCGCAGCAGCGAACATCGAGACTACAGCCGACAGCCACGACTCCACTCAGGGCTCGGCATTCAGGACTCAGCAACGTTCTTTACCTCACCCCTTGGTCGTCGCTCTTATCAAACCGCAGTTCGAAGCAGGCCGCGTTCATGTGGGAAAGGGAGGGGTCGTCCGCGATCCGAAAGTCCATCAGGCGGTCTGCGATTCCCTTGCAGAATTCTGCCAATCGTTAGGTTTTGATCTCGGGGGCATCATCCCTTCCCCCATTCTTGGCCCCAAAGGCAACGTGGAATTCCTCCTGTTTGCCACCTACAAGACACCCCAATCGGTCATTCGATAGCGTTTGCTATGCGACTCCATCTTGTATTCATTGGGAAAACCGCTTTCCCGGAGCTGGACACCGGCATTAATCGTTACCTCGACCGCCTTCGTTGCCACGTTCCAACGCAAATTCACGTCCTCAAGGCCGAAAAGATCTCCCCCAAAGGCAACGAAGAGGCGGTTAAAGATAAGGAAGCCGAACGGATTCTCAAGCTGTTGGGGAAGACAGACCATCTCATAGTCTGGGATCAGCAGGGGAAGAATATGGACTCAATCACTTTTGCGAAATTTCTGGACGATCTCAGGAGTAGCGGAGCTTCAGAGGTGTGGATGGTGATTGGCGGGCCTCTTGGGGTTTCCCAAAAGCTTTTGACACGCGCAGACTTTGTATTTTCCCTCTCACAAATGACTTTCCCCCATGACCTCGCCCGCCTGATGGTCATGGAGCAACTCTATCGCGCTTTCACCATTCTGAAAGGGGAACCCTATCACAAATAGGACCTGCCAGGCTCGCCCCAGGATCACACGGCGACCACCTCGGTAACCGCGGGGACTTCCTGCTTGATGACCCGCTCGATGCCCGACTTTAAGGTCATCTGGCTCATAGGGCACCCATGACAAGCACCCGTCAAACGTACCTTCACTACTGAACCCTCTACATCCACCAACTCCACGCTGCCGCCATCACGTTGCAGCATGGGTCTGATCTTTTCCAGTGCCTTCTCAACCTGTTCGCGCATACTGATGTCCTCCTGAAGATTTAGTGTAGAAGTTGGTATAATCAGTTGTGGGCACAAAATCAACGAAAAGAAGAAAAAAGCTTCCTGGAGGGCGCCTTGCCGGGAGTTTTCGGCTTTAGCCTTACTTCGTGTTGGAAAATGAGTAGTTTTGAGTAGTTAGATTGAAACGGCATTGATTTTTTGGAGGCTTTTCTCTACCATAACATCATTACCATGGATGTGAACGCGTTGAAGCAATCTCTTGCAGGAGTGGAGACCTATGGAAAACTACCGATTGGTGCCATGTATCTCGGCAGAAGAATTGGAGAAACAGGTCAATCATCTGGCTGCTTGCATAAATCGGGATTATGAGGGGAAGAGCCTCGTTGTGATCGGAATCCTGAACGGAGCATGCATCTTTCTGAGTGATTTGGTCCGCCGACTTTCGGTGCCGGTCGAAATCGACTTCGTACGCCTGGCAAGCTATGGCAAAGGGTCGGTAACGAGTGGGGAGATCAGGATCACCAAGGACGTTGAACTGCCTGTGGAGGGCCGCCATGTGCTCGTCGTGGAGGACATCGTCGACACCGGCACCACCCTGCTCTGGTTCCTGGATTATCTGCGCCGGCGGCAGCCGGAATCCGTTAGGATCTGTGCGCTTGTGGATAAATCGGAAAGACGAGAAGTCGAAGTACCGCTTGACTATGTGGGAATTCGCGTGGACAAAGGTTTTCTTGTCGGCTATGGTTTGGATTTTGCTGAGAAACATCGCAATCTTCCCGGCATCCATGAAGTGGAATTCCTAAAATAGCAGCAGTGGGGGATCAATAGCCAATGATTGTGATCTGTGAAGCATGTAATACCAAATTCGATCTCGACCCGGCACGTCTCAGAGGGCCAAAGAGCAAGGTTCGATGTTCGCGTTGCGGGCACGTTTTCAAACTGATCCAACAAGAAGAAGACGTGTTGGACATTGACCTTACAGACGACACGGATTTTGCGACCGAAGAGGTCACCATCCCGACTCCCCTGCCCAAGCCCAGAGCGCCTTCCAGACTGCCAAAGCGTCGTCCCGGAAGGGGCTTGCTCATCGGGCTTGCTCTCGTACTTGCCCTGGGCGCGGGACTGCTCGGACTCGCCAGTTACCTGACTTCACACCCTGAAGTCAAGACTCCTCCAGGATCGGCTGATATCCTATCGGTAAAAGTACTTGATACAACCCAAGCCTTCTTTCTGGAGAACGCTCACGCCGGCCAGATCTTTGTCGTGGAAGGTGAGGTTGAGAATCAATCAGCGAAACCGGTCAGTTTCATTCTCGTTGAGGGCAAGCTCTTCAACACTACCAATCGCGTCGCCATCACCCAAAGATGTTATGTCGGAAATGCCATGAACCGTGATGAGCTCGCGCGCGGGAATATGACTGAAATTCAGAATCGCATGATGAATCGCGAGGGAAAGAACCTTGCTAATGTCAAGATACCACCGGGAAAGCGTGTTCCTTTCGTGTTGGTTTTTCACAACCTGCCCGAGTTAAAGGCCTTGAGTGATTATAGTGTGGAAGTGATCAGCTCCAAACTGGATTGAATGCCAACCTATTGAAGTGACAAAAAGAATTGACAAAGCTTCGACTTCGATGTTACAAGACGCTAACCTCAAGTTCTCGAAAGCATTAGATAAGCATGTGTTGCGTAAAACTTCCGAAAAACAGGTGTGAACTGTATGCTGGATCTCAAGTTCGTCAGAGACAATGCCGAACGTGTCAGCCTGATGTTGCGCGACCGGCAGGTGGACCTCGATTTAAAATCCTTTCTGGAGCTGGATGAAGATCGGCGAAGCATCCTTAAAGAAGTGGAGGAGCTCAAGCGCCGCCGCAATGTTGCATCAGAAGAAATTGCCAGGATCAAGAAAGAGCATGGAGATGCCACCGAGCGCATCGGGGAGATGCGTGAAGTTTCACAGCAGATCAAGACTCTTGATCTGCAACTGGCGGTAATTCAGCAAAGTTTTGATGAAATCCTGATGTTGATCCCCAATATGCCTCATGACTCCGTGGTCGTGGGAAGAGATGAGCGGGACAATCCCGTAGTAAAAGTATGGGGTGAGCCACCCGAATTTGATTTTGAACCGAAATCCCACTGGGATGTCGCGGAGTCCCTGGGAATCCTGGACTTTGAACGCGCTGCAAGGATGACGGGAGCTCGTTTCGCCCTGTATTGGGGGATTGGAGCCGCCATGGAACGGGCGCTCATTAGTTTCATGTTGGATTTGCACACGCGCTTGCACGGTTATCTGGAGGTGCTTCCCCCCTTCATCGTTAATTCCACGAGCCTCATTGGCACCGGCCAGCTTCCCAAATTCAAACAGGATCTTTTCAAGTTGGAGGATTTTGACTACTACCTGGTGCCTACCGCTGAAGTCCCAGTTACCAATATCCACGCGAACGAAGTGCTGGAGGAAGACGATCTTCCCAAATACTATACAGCTTATACTCCATGCTTCCGCTCAGAAGCCGGATCATACGGGAAAGACACCCGCGGACTGATTCGGCAACACCAGTTCAACAAGGTAGAATTGGTCAAATTCGTCAAACCTGAGACCTCCTACGTTGAATTGGAAAACCTTCTTGCCAACGCCGAGACGATCTTGCAGGAATTGGGATTGCCCTATCGGGTGGTGTCCCTGTGCACGGCAGACCTCGGTTTCTCTGCTTCCAAGACCTATGACATCGAGGTATGGCTTCCGGGGCAGAATACCTATCGGGAGATTTCTTCGTGCAGCAATTTTGAAGATTTCCAGGCGCGGCGGGCCAATATACGGTACCGTCGCAAGGGTCAATCCAGGACCGATTTCGTGCACACCTTGAACGGTTCGGGGCTGGCTGTGGGGCGGACCTTGGTGGCCATTTTGGAGAATTGCCAGCAACGCGATGGAAGTGTTGTCGTTCCCAGGATCTTGCGCCCATATTTGGGGAATGTGGAGAGAATTACATCTCGTCAGCAGGTTTTTTCTAACTGATAAGGAGCTTCAGTCATGACCAAGAGTGAGCTCATCGAGGCCCTAGCAAAAGCTGAAGGCATCACCTTGAAGGCTGCCGAAACCGCAGTTAATGTGGCTTTTCAGAGCATGGAACAAGCGCTCATCAAGTCAGATCGGCTGGAAATACGCGGTTTTGGAAGCTTTAAGGTCAAGAATTACGATGGTTATCGAGGAAGAAATCCTAAGACCGGGGACATCATCGAAGTAAATTCGAAGAAGCTGCCTTTTTTCAAAGTCGGCAAAGAACTGAAAGAAAGAGTAAATGCCCTGCTCTCGGACGAAGAAGAGAAAGCATAGGCAAACGCAGTACTCAGCAGTCTTTTGAGTTTAGCCTTGGCGCACGAATAGAAAATAGAGGTTCAGGATACACAGAAATAGACAGCCGCCAATGAATCGAAGGAGATTATCAAGGGGGATCGTCTGTGCGGAAGGCGGAAACGTGATTTGCACCAGATAAAGGAAAGCGCCTAACGAAACGATGAAAATCAGGGCTTTGAAATTCTTTCGGTAGAGCATGTATCCCAGGGTCGGCAATCCGATCAGCCATACAAAGGGATTCCGAAGCACTTCCTCCCATTTCAGACCCGCAATCAATTCCGACATCTTGCGAGAATCATAGGTAACGAGAAAATTGATGAGTGCGTCCCAGATTTTCTTAATCTTTTCCAAGGGGCTTACCTTTCGTAAGTAACGTCAAAACGATCGAAGGTTCCTTCATAAACCTCTTCCTTCACTCCGACCTGGTCGACAAAACCATACGGGCTGCCTTGGTGACACCATGCTATCATCCGTTCAACCCTATCCGTATCCCCTTCAAATAGCGCTTCCACGGTCCCGTCCCTGAGATTTCTCACCCATCCGGTGACCCCTTCCTGGATTGCTGCATCGCGGGCAAACGATCGAAAGCAGACCCCTTGGACCATCCCTCTTATCCGCACTCGAACCCTTCTCTTTTGCACGATTACCTCGACTGATTCACGAGCTTCTCAATGGTATTCGTTCGAAACAATTAACTCAAGCCATTGTTGCTCAGTCAGGATGTTCAGGCCCAGTTCTCTTGCCGTTTTTTCCTTGGAGCCGGCTCCCGGACCGGCAACCACATAATCCGTGTTCTTGGACACCGAACCGGCCACGTTTGCCCCAAGTGCTTCAGCCTGAGCCTTAGCTTCGCTTCGGCTCATTTTCTCCAACTTGCCGGTAAAGACAACCGTCTTCCCAGCAACGGGGGATGTGCTTGGCGGACGCTCGAAGTCAGTCACGGTGACAAGGGGCGCGTGGTCGCCTTCCGTCAGGGTGAGCTCATCCAATATCTCCTGATTATGCGGTTCGGCAATGAAGCCCAGGATATCATCCACCATACTTCGGCCGACGCCGCCAATGGCCAGAAGTTCGGAATAAGCGTCAGACGCCTCGTCCCGAGCCGCTTCCATGGCCTTCCGCCACTGGTTGAAGGACAGGTAATGACGAGCCAGGAGGCGCGCCGTGGCTTGTCCGACCTGGTGGATGCCCAATGCGTACAAAAAACGATCCAATGAGATCGTCCGGGCGTTTTGAATCGCA
>JADGQM010000179.1 GCA_017881795.1 Syntrophobacteraceae bacterium | reverse complement strand
AAGGCACGCGGTCTGACCGTTGTCGTTGTTGACCCGACAACGGATAACCAGCGTGAGGACTGATGATGCGAGGAGTCAGAAGACAGAAGACAGAAGACAGAAGACAGAAGATAGGAGATAGGAGTCAGAAGTCAGGAGTCAGAATAAAGGAAACTGAATACAGAAAAGATGAGCGATGAAACCACTTCTCCCCTCCTGCAGCTTCCCAACACCTATCGCGCGTTTTTCGGGGGCTTTAACCATCTTTATCCCTTCCAGAGAGAGGCCATAGCGCCGATCCTCGCCGGTCGTGACCTGGTATTGCAGTCAGCAACCGGTTCCGGAAAGACCGAAGCGGTCCTGGCCCCTTGTATAGAGCGGGTGATTCAGTCGAGCAGGGCGAACGCCGTCCTCTATATCGTGCCCACGCGAGCGCTCGCCTTCGACCTGGAACGGCGTCTTGCGCCTGTTTTAGTGCAGCGGCTGGGACTTCAATTCGGTATTCGTACGGGCGACGTCAAGCGGGCGGGGGGCGGTCGCCCCGACCTGATACTCACCACTCCCGAATCGCTGGATGTACTCGTGGGGAGCTCCAATGCCGAGCTCCAAAATTTTGTGCAGCGTGTTCGAACGGTGGTCATCGACGAGGTTCATCCGTTCCTTCACCAGTATCGGGGCAAGCAGTTATCCTGCCTGCTGCAGCGTCTGGAACGCAGGACCGGCGGCCCAGTCCAGAAGATCGCGCTTTCGGCCACCATCGCTGACGTCGACGCGGTCATCGCGCACTTCTTTTTCAGCTCCGATGCGGTTCGCGTTATCAGTACCGCGCAGCGCCATATTGTACCGCACCTGGTCCAGCTCAAAAGGCAAGACGACGAGCTCCTCGGCCTTCTGGATGATCTGCACGGCGCGTGGGGTTATCGAAAGGTCCTCATCTTTGCCAACAGCAGGGGGCAATGTGACCGGCTTTTCGCCCTCACGAGCCGGCAGGGTTGCTTTCGATGGGTTGCCGAGCTCCACTATTCCAACCTCAAGCCCAGGGAACGCCGAGGGGTCGAGGATCGCTTCCGCAGGCGCGATCATGCCCTGTGCATCGCTACCAGCACGCTCGAACTGGGTATTGATATTGGGGATGTCGACGGAGTGCTGCTCTTCGAGCCGCCTGATTCGGTATCTGCTTTCCTGCAGCGGGTGGGGCGCTCCAATCGCCGTGAGGGCAGCACTCATTTTTGGGGAATCTGCCGGGGCGAGCGGGCAGGCGAGCAGCTTCTTCGTTTTCTTGCATTGTTGAGACTGGCGCGGCATGGAGTGGTGGAAGCGCCCCTGCCCAATACTTTTCCCAGCGTGCTGGTGCAGCAGGTTCTCTCCTGCCTCTACGAAAAGAAAACCATCTCCCTTCCTGCCTTGCAAGACCTATTTTCGGAACACGCTAAGGCCCTCGATCCGATCTTCCGATCCATGGAAGAACAGGGATGGCTGCGGCGGAAGCGGCTCACCTCCAGCGAACTGGACGCCCCAAACAGCATCAGCTCGTCTCCTCGGAAGAGCGGCCTCTTTCGCGGCGGATGGCGCTTCCGGAACGCTTTTCTGGAGCGCAAAATCTGGAGTAATTTCCCGGAAACCGAAGATGATTATGGTCTTGAAATATCGGGTGATACCGTTGCCGACCTGCCTCGATCCATCGTTCGCCAGCTCGAGCCCGGCGACCGCGTCCATCTCGCTGGAAAACGCATAAGGATTCTGCAAATCATTGATGCTGGAGAGCGAAAACGCGTCGTGGCCGAGGCCGCTGAGGAGGTGGACGATAAGGAGCTCTTATGGCTCGGAGGCGGTTTTCAAGTCTCCTTTGAGGTAGCTCAATCCATGCGGGCTACATTGAATCTCTCCGAAGAAGAAGCAGACCAGTCGGATCTCGGACTCTTTGCTCGCACCCGCAGACTTATCCGGGCGGAAAGAGACAGGAACAAGCGGGTGGTGATGCTTGCCAACGGCATAGAAGTGCTGCGAGAGCCCAACGGGTTTTATCGCTATCGGACTTTTTGGGGCTCGATGGGAAACTTGATCCTCCGTTTCGCCGTGAAACAAAAGCTGGGGGCTCTCGAAGATTTCTTTGTCAGCTCGGACGAGATCGGCATCGTCTGCTCGCACTGGATCAATTTCCAGAACTTATGTTTACCCGTGGACCGTGGCGGATTTCGACGCTGGGTCGTCGAGCACCTCCGCCCCTTGCGCGTCCTATTGCCCCTCAATGCCTTTGCAGAGGTTCTTCCGGATGCCCTACTCGTCGAGGAGATGACGGGATTTCTCTGTGACCCTCGGGTGGCTGAACGCTTCGCGCACGCTCTTACCTCTCCGTCTGAAATTGTCTCAGGTGATCCTGCCGCCCTGGAGCTGCCCCTGGAAGAACCGAAACGTCCGGCACAGGCTTATCTGCAGCCATCCGCCTCAGCTTCCCTGCTCGCTTATGAAAAGGCAAGGTGGACCATGGGCGCCGAAGAGCTGAACTTCGACCTTCCGGCGGATGTACTCCACATTCCGAGGGCACTGACCGGGACGATCGTTGGAGAATACCTGCGGCGTCAGCAGTGCGAACGCAGGCTGAGCTTCCATTTCCTGCCGCCGGATCGGCGGCCTCCCAAACGAGCCGGGACGGGAGCGGAACTGGAAGCAAGGCGGACTGAACGTGGGCGGCAGCACGAACAGAGGGTGCTGGTCCACCTGAGTAACAGCGGCGCATCGCTTTTCACGATCGAAGAGACTGATGATCGAGGCAGGCGCCGTCCATTGGTGGATCGCTTCAACGAAACCTTCGCACGCATTGAGTCAACGATACTCCAGCTCAGTCCGGGGGAATCCTGCTATTTCGGACAGGCCGTCTTCGTGGTTCCTTCTCTCCTGACACGTTATTTTGACGAGGAGCTTGCCTACATTTCGAACGCTGGCTCAAGGGTGGAGGATCAGGATGGCTCCATGCTGGACCGGATCGATGGCGTCGGCATTCCGGATCTCATCAGGGTGTCCGTGTCTCCCGAAGGAGCGCTTCTCACAGTGGGAGATATCAAGGATAGTTCCGTTCCCCATTACAGCCAGAAATGGCAGGTCGCTTTCTATGCCCTGCTGTTGCAGGAGTGTGTCCGCTTGCGGTTGCCGCTCTTGAATGCCAGAGTTTCCACCACGGGATTCCTGGTCCTGCGTTCGGGCTCGGGCACTTCCGAGCCCCCAGTGCATTACTTTGACCTCACTCCCTTCATGAGTGCCTTCCCTGCGTTACTCCAGGGCATCGGGGAGGTCCTTGTGAGCTCACCGGCCGGGGCAGACTGGCGTCTTCAGGCACACTGCGCGACCTGCCCTCACTTTGAAACATGTTACCGCCAAGCCCTGCTGGAAGAGGACATTCAGTTTCTCGGTCAACTTAGCGCAGGTGCGCTCCAAAAGCTGCGGCAGCTCAGATTGTGGCGTATTGAAGAGGTCGAGGAATGGTTTTGTGTAGAGAAGACAGAAGACAGGAGATGAATGCAACAAACTGACGAATCTTTCAGCCCGCAACAGCGGGAACGGCTGATCGGCTGGGTGAAGGCTTTGCAGACTGGCCGGATCAGTCTTCGAAAACGCAAAACGCGCCTTTTCCCGCTCAATCTTTCGACGGCCATCTTTGTGCATCTGACAGGAGACCCCATTTCAGATCACCTGGGGGTCCTCGGGTATCGCGCCGTAGATGAGGCAGGCGAGGTGGTGGATGCGGCTGCCTGGACGCTCACTAAAGAAGAGGATAGGTTGCCTGTGTGGCAGGCGTTTTCAGAGCGGTTATCGGGGATCTGGAAGCAATCCGTCGGCAGGGGAAAGGGGCCGCACCTGTTTCATTTTGGGAACAGGACCTGGAAAGGGTTGCGAGAGTGGGGAGAGCTTGCTGGGGACACAGACCCGCTGTCGTTTCTCTGGAACACCGGACGGTTTTACCATACTGATCTTCGTCGGCTGATGCAGGAACATTTCTACTTTCCATCTCCCGGCAGGTGCACCGTCTTTGCTTTAGGCAGGATTCTGGGCTTTGCACCTCCGGCGGGAGCAGACACTGCGAATAATGGAATAAACCTCCATGCTCAGCTGCCGGACAGCCTTGTTCACGACGATCCGGAGCCGGCCATTCTTCCTGAGGTATGGGAACAGGATGAACGGTTGCGAGAAGACTCCATTCGCCATGTCGAGCAGTTCCTTGAGCTTCAGAGCAGGATCTGGAAATGGGCGCAGACCCATCTCGAAAGTGAAATCGAACAAACCGCATGGGACGACCGTCCCGGATGCGGCGATGCTTTGGCGGCGCCTTATCTCCATTTTCTGGAAGAAGAAAGGCGTCTGCGCGAAGAGGATATCCTCGCTCTGCAGGAGTATTCTTTGCAGGAGCGGATAGAGCGCTTTCGAGCCATCGGCCCGTTAACCTTTCTGGGGACTTCCCTCGACGAGGAGGGCCGGTTCCTTTACAGCTTCCAGGCCCCTCCGGGAAGCGCTCTGTCCAAGTTCCGAGAAGATGATTTTCTGAAGCTGACGCCTGCCGGCTCCTGGGACCTGCAGAGCGGGCTTCCTGTCATTCTTGCACAGTACCATCATGGCGAGGATCGGCTCTCCGTGCTCTCACGTCAGGGAAGGTTGGCGTTGAGCAAACGCTTGGCCTACTCCCTGGAAGAAGACCTGACGGACTGGACCCAGCCGAAGCTGGTCCATGTTGTCGGAGCGGCGCTCTCTAACGAACGGGAACACCGATGCGCAAGACTTCTTTGCGGTGACTGGACCATGAGCCGGGAGCGGGAAAAGCTCTCCTGGATCCGAAACTGGCTGCGCACCTATGAGCCCGTGTCAGGGCTCAACTCCTCGCAACTGGCGGCCATCGAGTTACCCTTCCGCAAACGATTGGCCCTCATCGAAGGACCTCCCGGAACAGGTAAGACTCACCTGCTCGGCTGGATCATAATCGCTCTCATCCTGGAAGCTCAGCAATCCGGTGAGCCTCTTCGCATCGCCGTGAGCGCTTTGACCCATCGAGCCATCGACGGAGTGCTCCAGAAAGTCGCCGATCTGCTTAATCGGCATGAAATCAGGAATTTCCCCGGGCGGGTCTTGAAGTGGGGACGATGGAAAGAGGAGGAGCCGGGCGGATTGAAAGGGGCCGAAAGAGACGAACCGGCGGGCTTCGAGGTTCAGCCGCTGAATGATCCTGAAGCAATCCACCAATCCCGCTACCTCGTTTTGGGCGCCACCGGATTCGGTTTGTACAATCTGTTCCACGGTGAGACGGGAGCGTTTTCGCCGGTTTTTGACTGGATTGTCTTCGACGAGGCGTCACAAATTCTTGTGCCTCAGGCGCTCCTGAGCCTGGTCTACGGTCAGGGCCGCTATCTCTTCCTCGGGGATGTCAAGCAGTTGCCGCCCATAGTTCGGGGGAGCTACGCCAGGCCACAGCGGGAGAGATCCACCTCCTTGTTGAGCCCGGAATGGACCGACCAATCTGTTTCCTCTCCCCGTTTGAATCCTTATGATGAGGCGCGGCAATCGATTCTGGCGCAGCTTCTGGATCGATACGACGGGGAACACCGTGTTATGCTCGATCAAACCTATCGCATGAATGAGGAGCTTTGCGCCTTTCCGAGCAAGATGTGGTACGGGGGCGCCCTTCACGCCGCCCCAGGCAATGCGCATTCCCGGCTCGAACTGAGCTCGGTCCCTTCGCAACCGCTCTCGGAGCGGGCGGGCCCCGGAAGCTCCGACCGATCCATTCACCAACACACCCATCAGCCAATTTGCCGAATCCCCCGTGAACCGACTCAACAAGAGCGCGATTTATTAATCAAAATCCTTGCTCCGGAAAAGCCCGTTGCGCTGGTGCTGGCGGATCATCGAGGCTGTCATCAGAAATCGGACCTCGAAGCGGAAATTGTGGCTCGATTGGCTTCCCGATTGATGGCCGAACATGGCATGAGCCCCGACCGGCTCGCGCTCCTTTCACCCCACCGCGCCCAAAACAATGCCATAGCGGTCAGGTTGAGGGACCTCCTGGGCGACAGCGACGTGCATCTGCCAGTCATCGATACGGTGGAGCGGCTGCAAGGGGCGGAGCGTGACGTGATCCTTTTTGCCATCACCACATCCGATCCCGACCATGTGATGAGCGATTTCCTCAACAACCCCAATCGCTTCAATGTTGCTATCACCCGCGCCAGACAGAAGCTCATCGTTGTAGGAAGTCGCATGTTTTTCCTGGCAGTCCCTCAGGATGAGGAAGCACTCCGAGCCAACCGCTGTTTCAAGGAGTTTTTTCAATTCTGCCGGAAACACGGTTCTCTCTTTATCTGGAAAGAATCCGACGGCAGCTTGGGCTAGGCGGAATTCCCACGCAAACAGCAAGAGACTGGACGGTTGAGTTATCCCAAGATCGGGAGACCGACGCGGTTTCAGAAACCGCGCCAGTCTGGATGTCATGGACAAATATTTCTTGCCTGAGGCCTTATCAAAGCCTGACTTGCTGCACCGAGATGATATTGGGGTTTTTTTGGAGGGCCTCGACGGCCTCGGGAGGGGCCTCATCATCCAGCCGTATAATGGCAACCGCCCGGTCGTGCTGGGGGGTTCGGGCAAGGTGCATATTGGCAATATTGACTTCGAAAGCGCCGAGGGTCGTGCCGATGAAGCCGATGGTTCCCGGCTTATCGAGGTTTTGAATGACCAGATTGACCCCTTCCAACTCCGCTTCCAGGCGGTAATCATTCAGTCGGACCAACCGCACTTCTTCTCCGGGAAGCACCGTGCCGGCAACGGAGGACTCGCCCTTCTTCCCTTTAACTCTGACCGTGATCAATCCCGTGTAACCCTTGGCTGCCGACAAAGTGGAGGCAACCAACTCGATCTGACGTTCCTTCAAGAGCAAGGGCGCGTTTACGAGATTCACTTTCTCAGCCAGAATGGGGTCGAGGAGGCCCTTGATGACCATGTGGGTCAAGGGCTGAAGATTGACTTCCTGGAGATCGCTCCCGCTGTATTCGATCTCCAGGCGCTGCGGGAGAGTAAAGAGCTGCCCCTGCAGGCTGCCCAGCCTTTCGGCCAAAATCAAATAGGGACGAATCCGCTCGAAATCTTTGGGCCGTATGGAAGGGAAGTTCACCGCGTTGCGGATCACCCCCAACTGCAGGTAATCCAGGATCTGCGAGGCAATGGCCCGTGCCACGTTGGCCTGAGCCTGGACGCTCGAAGCTCCGAGATGTGGAGTACAGATCACATTGGGAAGAGTGAGAAGCGGATTGCCGACAGGTGGCTCCTGATTGAAAACATCCAGAGCTGCGCCGCCGACCCGCCCACTGACGAGTCCGTCATAGAGGGCTTCCTCGTCGACAAGGCCACCTCGGGCGCAGTTGATAATCCGCACCCCAACTTTCATTTTCGCCAGGGTGGTGCGGTTGACAAGGTGGCGGGTCTCGGCCGTAATGGGCGTATGCATCGTCAAAAAATCTGAGCGCGCCAGCAGGTCATCCAGTGAAACGAGCTCCACCCCATGGATGGCAGCCGCTTCCGGAAGGACATAGGGATCGAAACAGAGCACCTCCATCTTCATTCCCAGCGCTCGGTCCGCCACGATGGATCCAATCCTCCCCAGACCAATTACCCCCAGGGTCTGGCCGTAAAGCTCCGTCCCCACAAAACGCTTCTTGTCCCAGCGCCCTTCGCGTATGGACTGGTTGGCCTGGGGAACATGCCGGGCAAGGGCGAGCATGAGCGCGAGCGTATGTTCGGCGGCGGCCATGGCGTTGGCTCCGGGGGTGTTCATAACGAGGATGCCCCGGGCGCTGGCGGATTTCACGTCGATATTGTCAACACCGGTTCCGGCACGGCCGATTACCTTGAGCCGCGGGGCATTCTCCAGAAGCTCTGCGGTCACCCGGGTGCGGCTGCGCACGACCATGGCCTCGCACTCAGGAAGCCGCATCTTGACTTCTGCAGCGCTCAACTGTTCGTGAGCGTCCACGGAAATGCCTTCGGCCGCCTCGAACAGCACCAGGCCGCTCTTATCCAATCCGTCACAAATTAGAATTTTCATCTTTCGGGCTCTTGGCTTTCAGGAAAACAGCCGCAGACTATGAGATATGAGAACTGAATGCAGGGGCTCCAGATTTTTCTCCTTACTCCCTACTCCTTACTCCCTGCTCCTACTGACCACCGCTAGCCCAGATACGCCTTTTGAATTTCAGCATTCCGAGCCAACTCCTGCGCCGGTCCCTGCATCACGATCTGCCCGGCTTCCAAGACATAGGCCCGATGAGCATATTTTAGGGCGATGCGGGCGTTTTGCTCGACGACCAGAATCGTTGTTCCTGCTTCGTTCAGTTCTTTGAGCACGCGGAAAAGTTCCTGCATGAGGAATGGCGCCAGACCCATGGACGGCTCATCGAGCAAGATAAACCGAACGCCCGTCATAAAAGCCCTCCCCATGGCCAGCATCTGCTGTTCTCCACCGCTCAGAAGGTCCCCACGCTGATGTTTGCGATCGCCAAGACGAGGAAAAAGGGAAAAGACCCGTTCGTAGTCTTCAGCAATTTTTACCGCATCCTTGCGGGCATAGGTTGCCAGTTTAAGGTTTTCCAACACGGTGAGGTTCCCAAAAATGTGTCTTCCCTCCGGGACGAGGCCGATGCCGAACTTCACCACAATGTTGTGGGCCAGGATCGGAAGAAGATCGGCCCCGTTATAGGTAATCCGCCCCTCCGATCCTGGCCCACAACATTGTGGTGAAGTTC
>JADGQM010000482.1 GCA_017881795.1 Syntrophobacteraceae bacterium | reverse complement strand
ATTCGATACATGCCTGTTACGACAAATACGTTTGGCGGGTTGGAAAACCCGCCCTCCATTCAGGATTTACCACCTTTTCCACTAACCTTGATGACCCAGAGGGTCACAACGAACAAAACTAGTGGCTAGTGATTGGTGGCTAGTGGCTAGTAGACTGGCGCCACGATGGCTAACATGCCACGCTTTTCTGACTCCTTACTCCCTACTCCTTGCTTCTGACTTCTGACTCCTCAAGAATCGGGTGCCTGCAGGCGGAAAAAAGCGGGCAGGGCGATGAAATAAATAACGGCGGCCACCAGGATCACGGTCGATATTCCCAGACTCACGGAGATGATGGGCACCAGCACGGAGCCGACAACCGAAAAGGAGCCGTTGATTCCCCATGCCCACACGAAGAAATGCTCCTTCTTCAAGCGGGAAAGTGTGGACATGCCAAGGGCGAAGGGGAATCCCATGAGGAAGGCAACCGGGAAGAGGAGGAGGAGGCAAAAAATGATCTTCGCCCCATAGGGCCATAACCCCACCAGGCCCAAAATGCGATCGAGGTAAGCGGCATAGAGCACGAGTATTGCGGTTATCGAGGAGCAGATGACAATGATGGCCCGTCCCGCTACGGGCATAAACCGGGCCGACAGGTAACTGCCGAGGCCTGAAAACAGGAGCATTCCCGTTATCAATATCGCCACGGACACCGTCGCGTTCCCAAGGCAGAGGATATACTTACTGATCATGGCGATTTCGACGAAGATATAGCCAAGACCCAGGCAGAGGAAATAGACGATGACGCCGAACTTGCCCCGATGCCGCTGGAAAAATGCACGCCATCCGAAGATCATGGGCAGGAGCATGAGAATGAACCCGAAGAGAACGGACAGAAGCAGTGTGGCCCACAGCAGGAGATATCCCCATTCGTCGGAAATGGCTTCCAATTTGTCGATAAACTTGGGGAGGTCCGGGATCTTTAGGTACCCCGCGAAGTATGGCCGTTCGTTGGTCAGCGGTTCATCGTTAAAAACGTACCCTGCCTCAACCTCCGCCATATGACCAGAAATGAGGCGGCTGGCCACGAGGCGGTAAAGGTTTCCCATGGACATATCGACGCCGGATTCCGAGGATTCGTCCGTCTGAGGCGCAAAGTAGAGGTTGCGGTAGGCTTCGAAAACCTTGTCAAGATCCCCCTCAGGAGGCTGCTGGCCGGGAGCGTAAACGATTTCGAAGCTCATCCGCTTACAATTCCTGATGAGCTTTTGGACCTCCTCATCCGAGAACCCGCCCTTCTTGTAGAGTGCGGTGAAGGTGGAGAGATAGGTGTGAGCCATGAAAAAATCTCGGGAGATATCCTGAGAGCCCGCCTCCTGAGCGGCCGTGATCAGGGTCGTCATGAGCTTCATCGTGGACTTTGGCGGATCTTCTTTGTTCCAGACCGTAATCGAAAAAATGCCGTCTTTCCCCAAGGCTCGCATGCAGGCAAGGAAAGTTTCCCGGGTGTAGGTAAACTTCTCGTAAATAGAGGAGCCGCCCGGTGAAGAGAGACCCGTCGAATCGGCAAGGCTCAAATCAATGATGTCAAAAGACTCGTTAGCCCCCCTTACGAAGACTCGGCCGTCATTGCGTATGAGCCGGACCTTTGGATCTTCGAGGATATTGCCCGTGAAGCCGGCGATGAAGTTCTTATCCTTCACCGCGTCGATGATCATGGGGTTGCCCTCGGCCACGGTGACTTTATCGGCGCCCAGCTTCAGCGCCACGTTGGTGGATATGCCGCCGCCGAACTGGATCACAAGCACCTGGGGATGAGGCTTCAGGAGGTATGGCATAGAGAGCGGGAGAAACTTTACGTACTCCGTCTCCTCTTCGCTCAGGTTCTTCATGATCCCGATGGGACCATCACCATCGATGTACATCCCGAGATAGGCATTTTCGGGCATTGTTTCGAGGTACAAGGTGGCGGTATCGCTCAGTCCGGGCGCAAAATGGAAATAGGAACTGGAATAGACCTCGAGATATCCGAACGGACTGGCCGCCTCGTAGACTCTCTTAGCATCGGGGAAATTCCTGGCGTAGCTGACACCCTTGTAAGGCGAGATCGTGATCTGGCTAAACTGCCAGCCCATGAGCAGCGCGAGCGCGGCGGAAACGGCCAGGACGGGGATGAGCCTTGCCTGGCGCTGACTTACAAACCAGAAAACCGCTCCCATCAGCCACAGGACAATCGGGATGAGAAACAGATGTTCCGGCAGAAAAGTGTACATGCTTGCAAACAGGGCCAGACCTCCCAGTCCGGACCCCGTCATATTGGCAAAGTATGCCTTCCCAAAATGGGCTTGTCCCATCAAAAAGAAGAGGCCAAGAAACATGGCGCCGAGCAGGAACGGGACGAAGTAAAGGAGGAAGAAGTAGGCGAGGTAGAATTTTTGACTCGGATCGGAAACCAGGAAAATCGGATTGAAAGGGATCTCCTGCGCCAGGGAGTTGACGGCCAACATCGCCGGCCCCAGCAGCAGGAGAGCGAGATTGATCCAGAGGATCAAGGCTTTGGCAAAGAATTGCTTCCAGATGCAGAGGGCGGTGCTGAAGACTCCGAACCCGAACATGGCGATGCTGATGACGGTGGAAC
>JADGQM010000481.1 GCA_017881795.1 Syntrophobacteraceae bacterium | reverse complement strand
GCTCGAAATGAACGATACGGGAATGTTTGTTACGGTCTTGTATGGAGTATTGCATGCCGCGACTTGCCGTTTCACCTATGGGCGCGCTGGGCATGAATTACCGGTCCTGTGTAATGAACTGGGAATAGCGGTCACGCCTTGCTGCGGTCGCGGCGAGCCGCTGGGTGTTTTTGCTGATCCGGAAATCGATGAGAACGCGATTCAACTTAGCCCGGGTGAAACCCTGCTCATCTACACCGATGGGATGACCGACGCCATCGATGAACAAGGAGTGTCTTTTGGGCTCAAACGATTGCACGAATTCCTTGGCGCCAGTTGCCATCTTTCCGCCCAAGGGATCTGTGACGGTCTCATTGAACTGGTGATGACTCATCAGTGTATGGTTACTCAGCATGACGATGTGACGCTTGTGGCAGTCCGCACGTCTGAAAACTGTATGGTTAGAGTACCAAACATCCTCTCATGACTTCATCGGGTTTTCTTGAAATCCGAAAATCTGGAAAAAACCCTTGACGCTTTTGAAAGAAATGTGTTAGCTGAAGGTTTTCGCAGCATGGCTGCTCCTTGCTCTAATCCGCGCCGCGGAGAGGGGCTGCAGAAACCAGAAGGAGGTTAAAAAGGATGCGGAAGTACGAGACTTTTTTCATCATCGACCCTGATCTCACCGAAGAGGCCTACACACTCGCCGGCGACAAACTCAAGGGCATTGTCAGTGCGAACGGTGGCGCCGTCCTCACCTATGTTCCGTGGGGCAAGAAAAAACTGGCCTACCCGATCAAAAAGCGCAACCAGGGCCTTTATATCCTCATGGAATTTGGCGGAGGGCCGGAGCTGGTGGCAGAGCTCGAACGCAACATGAGGCTGGATGAAAGGGTCCTCAAGTTTATCACGGTAAAACTGGAAGACCGCTTTGATCCGGAAAAGGAAGAGGTTCGCGAGATTGTCACTCCATCTGCCTTTGAAGAAAATGAAGAAACTGCAGAGAGCGAAGCTGGGGCGATAGAAGAAGACGAGGCTGGCGCCGAGGCAGAGTTGGCGGAAGCGGAAGAAGAACTCGACAGGGAGTAATGACATGGTTGTGAGACGCAAGCGACGAACGTTCCAGCGGCGCAAAGTATGCCGTTTTTGTGTGGATAGCGAACTGCAGATTGATTACAAAGATGGGAAGACGCTCCGTTATTTCGTCACTGAAAGAGGCAAGATTGTTCCCCGGCGAATTTCCGGCAACTGTGCAAAACACCAACGGGTGCTGACAACTGCCATTAAGCGAGCACGTCAAATTGCTCTTTTGCCTTACACAACGATCCACACGGTTTAGCAGACTCCGGTGTGTCGGAGACCCTTTTCTGACGAAGGGCAATGGGCTCAAATAGCGAACCTTTAGCTCCATGGCGGGACCCACTGATAGCGAAAGAACTCATTGTTGGTGTTGCCGCGACCCTGCTTTTTTTCCTATCGGCAATGATGATCCCTGTGTTCGGCATCCTCGCGGGGGTCTTCACCCCTTTGCCTACCCTTCTGGCATATTACCGGTGGGGCAGTCCATGGGCCTTCTGGGTTCCGGGAGTGGCAGCGGTCCTGGGGGGCGGGCTCCTGGCCTATCTCAACCTGGCGCAGAGCCTCCCCATGCTGATGGAAATGCTGCTGCTCGGTCTCCTGCTAGGATTGGGCATGCGCCGGAATTGGTCTCTGGAACGGACCGTCAGCACGGCAGGCTTGATTGTCTTTTCGATTGGAGCTCTGGTCTTTTGGTTCAGTTACGGGGACGGGAGTGAAGGTTCCGGGATGCAGGCGGAGCGAGACCTGCGCGATGTCGTTGGCCTGATTCTCCAGCAGTATGGGACAGCCTCTTCAGACAAACAGGTGATTGAGGAGACGGTCGGGAAAATACTGCCTTTCCTGGTGAAACTTCTACCCGGCGCTGCACTCTCCTCGACGCTTATGGCCTGTTGGCTAAACCTCCTGGCAGCAAAGCGTTATTGTCGGCTCCGTCAGTTGCCCATGCCGGACTGGCAGGAGTGGTCCAAGTGGAAAGCTCCTGATTTTCTGGTGTGGGTCGTCATCGGGAGCGGACTGGTGTTCCTTTTGCCCTTTGATTTTCTTATAATCCCGGGTCTGAACGCCATAATGGCGGTTGGAGTTGTCTACCTGTTTCAAGGATTGGCCATCGTTAGCTTTTATTTTGAAAGGTGGAAATTGCCGAGAATTTTTCGCGCTTTTCTTTATGGTGTTATTTTCATCCAGCAGTTTTTGACCCTTGGGGCGATGTTGATGGGACTCTTCGATATGTGGGTCGATTTTCGGCGCCTGTCACGAAGTCCTACGGCGAGCACTTAAATATAAAATACCATTTAACCTTAAATCGATGTTGCTGAGGTAGCGATCATGAAGGTGATTTTAACAGAGAATATCGAGGCGTTAGGGCAAATCGGGCAAATCGTCAATGTAGCCTCGGGATATGCCCGCAACTTCCTGTTCCCAAAGAAACTGGCTCTTGAGGCCATCGGGAAGAACGTGGTCGAACTGGAACACAAGAAAAGGATCCTGACGCAGAAGCGGGAACGCGTGCAACAGACGATGCTCTCCCTGGCCGAGAAACTGAACCAGGTGAAGCTTGT
>JADGQM010000178.1 GCA_017881795.1 Syntrophobacteraceae bacterium | reverse complement strand
CAGTATTGGAGGCGTTATTCGAGCGTTGAACAGCATCCCTGTCATACGATCAGCCGTGGGCGAGGGAAAACTCGCTCTTTCCGTGATTACTCAGGAAGGAAACCTGCGCCCGCTGAACAGCAGGGTCAAGAGAACCATCTCTGATGGAAGAAATTGAGGATTCGCATTATGGCTATTTTTGAGAGCATCGTTGCGTTGTTGAGAAGAAAGGAAAGTATTGTCCTGGCCACGATTCTCAGCCGGTGCGGGTCGGCTCCGCGCGACGCGGGGTCGAGGATGGTCATCCGCTCCGACGGTACGATTATCGGCACCATTGGAGGCGGTATTCTCGAGGCCAAGATTCAGGGTCTGGCTAAAGATGTTTTCAAATCAAGAAAAACGCTGATTAAGAAATTTACGCTCAATAACGAAGATGCCGCCCCGATTGGGATGATTTGCGGTGGGGCCGTCGAATTCCTCATGCATTTCGAAGATGCATCCCAGCCTGCGCGCCTGAAGCATTACGAAGAGCTCCTGGCCACGTTGGGCTCAACGAAACGGGCGTGGTTGGCTATCAGACTTCCGGATCGGGAAGCGAGTGAGAAGGCGCCGCCAGCGTGTATCTTTAAGGATGGCGACGCTTCTCATAAGGATCAGGGGTTCCCAACGATAAGGGAGCTCCTGGTTAACGCCAGCTCAACCCAGCCCGTTGTTGTCGAGCACGAAGGGGAGCGATTCTTTGTTGAGCCTCTCTGCTCGGAGGGCACGGTCTGCATTTTCGGAGCGGGACATGTGGGTCAAAAACTCGCTCAGTTGACGAAGTTCGTCGGCTTTCGAACAGTCGTTCTCGATGACCGGGAAGAATTTGCCAACCGGGAGCTCCTCGGCTCCGCCGATCGTATCGTGGTGTTGAGATCTTTCGACGAAGCCACGAAAGATCTCGATATCGACGACGACAGCTATCTGGTGATCGTTACCCGCGGACATGTTCACGACGGGAATGTTCTGGCCCAGGCCCTGAAGACCCGAGCGGCATACATCGGCATGATTGGCAGCAGGAAAAAGCGGGATGCCACTTATGAAGCCCTCACGAAGGAAGGATTTACCACGCAGGATTTCAGCAGGGTTCACTCGCCTGTCGGTTTAAGCATCGGTGCCGAAACCCCCGAAGAAATTGCGGTCAGCATCGTGGCGGAACTGATTCGGGCGAGGGCTGAGCGCATTCGATGACTAAGGCAATCCGATTTGGTGCAGTAATCCTGGCGGCAGGCTATTCCTCGCGCATGGGGAGCTTTAAGCCGCTGCTTCCTCTGGGGAGTTCCACCGCTCTGGAACAAGCAGTCGCCCGTTTCAAGAAAGCTGGGATCGAAGCGCTCAGAGTGGTTGTCGGGCACAATGCCGGGCTGATCACACCCACGCTGGATCGACTCGGAGTACAATGGGTCCATAATGAACAGTTCGACAAGGGCATGCTATCCTCGGTTCTGGCGGGGGTGCGGAGCCTTGGCCGGGAAATAGACGCCTTTTTTTTGCTTCCGGTTGACGTCCCGCTGGTCAAACCGAAGACCATTGAAACACTCACCAAAGCCCACTGCAATGGCAACTCAGCAATCATTTATCCATGTTTTCGCGGGACGCGAGGACATCCTCCCCTCATCGCTGCGGCTTGCATCCCCGAAAATCTTGCGTACGACTATCCCGGTGGCTTGCGAGCTTTCCTCCTGCAATATGATCACCTGGCTCAAGACCTCGAAATGGCGGATGAGGCCATCCTGATGGATTGCGACACCCCGGCCGACTACGAAAAAATGCAGGCCTATGGACGGAGAGAAGATATTCCCACCGAGCGGGAATGCGAGGCGCTATGGGTTCAATTTGGCACTCCCGAGGAGGTGATCAATCATTCACGGATGGTGGCTCAAGTGGCACGCCTGCTGGCCGTGCACATCAATCTGGCAGGGCTGGACCTGAATCTGGATCTGATTGTGGCAGCAGGCTGCCTACACGATCTTGCCAAAGGCCGCCCGGATCATGCCCGAGAAGCCGGTCGCCTGCTCGCTGAGCTCGGGTATGTCCGTGTGGCGGAAATTGTGGCGTCTCACATGGATATTTACTTCCGAAAGAGCGTGGTGACGGAGGCCGACCTGGTTTATCTGGCAGATAAGTGCGTTGCCGGGGACCGACTGGCTCAAGTTGAGAACCGCTTCCAGGCGACGATGGAGAAGTATGCAGACAGCCCTGAAATCTCAGGCGCAGTAAAGAGCCGTCTGAATAACGCACGCCTCATCCAGGGGGCAGTCGAGAAAGTGCTGAGGCAGCCTCTGGAACAAATCATTCAGAACTTCAGGAGGAACCTCGAGGCCGTTTCCAACCGTGGCGAAAGGCTTATTTACCTGATTCGACATGGCGCTGTTCAAACACAAGGAACTGGCAAGCGATTCATCGGTCAACTGGATCTGCCGTTGAGCCATAAAGGAGTCGAGCAGATCCAGGAGCTTGAAAATGAGCTCTGGAGTGCTCAGCTTTCGGCCATCTTCTGCAGTGACCTCAAGCGGTCCCTGGAAACCGCTGCCATCCTCAGCGGGATACGGGACCACTTCGCCCCGGCGCCACGACCTGAATTGCGGGAAATCAGCCTGGGCCAATGGGACGGATTGACCTTTGAGGAGGTTCGCACCCGATACCCGAATGAGTTTGAAGAACGAGGGCGGGACATGGTTCATTACCGACCTCCTGGCGGCGAGAGTTTCCTCGATTGCACCAAGAGGGTAATTCCGGCCTTTTTTGACATCCTTCACGCCACCCGAGGGAACATCCTCATCGCGGGCCACGCCGGTGTCAACCGGATCATCTTGTGCCAGGTCTCGGGCCTGTCGTTAGACCAGCTCTTCGACATGGACCAAGATTACGGCTGTTTGAATGTGATTCACAATAGCGGTGGGATCTTCACTCTTAAAACGTTGAATGGAAACGCGGTTTGAATGCTTTGGAACGGTCTTTGCCTGGTAAGACGGGGGATGAGCTGTGGGGGAAATCATTGATCTGGCAAGATATCGAGCAAATGCGAAAGGAAACAGTGGGAATTGGCTAAGCATCGAAATTACGCCACCGGCCTTTTTTGTCCAATACTTCGAAAACGGGGAGCTCAAGGTACATTATCGCGTCGTCTCGGAACGAATGATTCGTGATTTATTAGATGAGATCGAGTGAACTCGGAGGCGACCTTCCCTTGAAATGCGAGTCAGTCGATGATTGACAGCCTTAAAACAATAACGCCGTTGCTGTTGACTTTAAAAGTAGCCAGTGTAGCAACATTTTCTGCGCTTCTGGTGGGAGTTGCCCTGGCCTTTTTGCTCGCACGCCGCAAGTTCCCTGGCCGAGAATGGCTGGACGCGGTTCTGACCTTACCCCTGGTGATGCCGCCGACCGTACTCGGCTACTATCTCATCGTACTGATGGGGCGCAATGGCTGGATTGGCCGCTGGCTTTATGGGACTTTCGGCGTATCCCTCATGTTCACCTGGCAGGGCGCGGTCGTGGCTTCCGCGGTAGTCTCCTTGCCTCTCGTTTATAAGGCCGCCCGGGCAGCTTTCGAAGGGGTCGATCATAATTTGGAGAAGGCCGCCCGGACTCTCGGCCTATCAGAGGGTGAAATCTTCTTTCGGGTATCCTTCCCCCTGGCTTGGCGGGGAATACTTGCCGGAACGATGCTTGCCCTTGCCCGCGCTATGGGTGAGTTCGGCGCGACCTTGATGGTGGCCGGCAATCTTCCCGGCAAGACGCAGACCCTCTCGCTCGCCGTCTATGACGCTGTTCAGGCCGGTAATGATCATCTGGCAGCAACCCTGGTGCTGATCACCTCGCTGGTCTGTTTGCTGATCCTGGTCACCTCCGGGAAAGTCTTTCGAACCAATTATCTAAAGGAGATTGAACCATGAAGGGACGGACTCTGCTTTGCCTTCTGCTCCTAACTCTGATTGCCTGGCCCGCTGTTGATGTTCGGACTGTATCAGCCGGGGAGGAATTGATCGTTTCTGCCGCATCCAGTCTCAACAACGCATTTGCCGAGATCGGCAAGGAGTTTGAGCGGGTCAATTCGGGGACCACCGTCGTCTTTAATTTTGCCGCTTCGGGCGCGCTGCTGCAGCAGATTGACAAGGGTGCGCCGGTGGACGTCTTTGCTGCGGCAGACCAGAAGACGATGGACCAGGCTGAGGAAAAGAAGTTGCTCGCGACGGGCTCCCGTAAAAACTTCGTCTCTAACGAACTGGTATTGATTGTCCCAAGGGGCGCGAAGGTTCCGGTCAAAGCCTTGAAGGACCTGACCACGAAAGAGGTTGCTAAAGTGGCTCTGGGAAATCCTGATTCCGTTCCGGCCGGGCGTTACACCCATGAAGCATTGAAGAACGAGGCCCTGTGGGAGGTGCTCTCACCCAGGTTCATTTATGGCGACTCGGTTCGCCAGGTCTTGGATTATGTCAGTCGGGGAGAGGTTGACGCCGGGTTTGTTTTCGCCACCGATGCCGTGATTGCAAAAGACAAGGTCGAGGTGGTCTCGACCATCGGGAGCCACAAGCCGATCCTCTACCCCATCGCCGTCATTGAAACGTCAAAGAAAAAAGATCTGGCGCAAGGTTTCGTTGGCTTTGTGGCGAGTCCCGAAGGGCAGCGAATACTCTCTCGGTATGGTTTCGGCATGCCGTAGAGCCTGGACCGGCAAAGAGGGTCTCGATCCTGCCGTCGAGTAGATCATGAAAATTCAAGTAGACATAGAAAAGAGCCTTCTTTCGAACGGACGGAGTTTTACTTTGAAGGCCAAATTCTCTTCCGAAGAGGATTTCGTGGTCCTCTTCGGCCCGTCCGGATCAGGTAAGACTCTTAGCCTCCAGACTATTGCGGGGCTAACCGAACCGGATTCCGGACGCATTGTGATAGGAGATCGCCTCCTGTTCGATTTCAGAACGGGAGTGAATATTCCGGCGCGGCAGCGACGCATTGGCTATGTGTTCCAGGATTACGCCTTGTTTCCTCATGTTACCGTAGAGGAAAATGTTGCTTTTGGGCTCAAGAGAGCATGGCAGTGGCGACTGCCACCCAAAGATAGATGGCGGGTTAACGAGTTTCTCGAGATCTTCGAGATAAGTCATCTCGCCCAGAGCTTCCCCCGCGATATCTCCGGCGGCCAGCGGCAGCGTGTGGCTCTGGCGCGGTCGCTGATTCGCCGACCGCAGCTCCTGCTCTTGGATGAGCCATTTGCAGCCCTTGACCCACTCTTGCGTGGAAGACTACGCAAGGAGCTCCTGGCAATTCAGGAACGCTTCAGTATTCCGGTCATAATGATTACCCACGACCCTGAAGACATCAAAGTATTTGCAGAAACGCTCGTGATCTACGAGGAAGGCCGGGTTTGCCATGTGGAGCCATTCCTGAGAGTAAATGGGGCAGAGAGCGTCGAGCAGTTTCTTTTGCCATGATCGAGCCTGTCATACTGCTGAGAAATCATTTAATCGTTCAGCGGCGACAAAATCATTAAGAGCTCTCCCTGCTGGCGTTCTGGGGCGCTGCCTCTCGCTCGGGCGAGGGATTCCGACAAATCTTTTTGTAGGAGCTTTAAATTTTTTATATGTCACGCTTGACATAATTTCGGAGATATGGGATACAAGAAATCGTCAGCTTCATGCAGTATCCGTTTACAGGAGATCGGGCCTTCGGGCCCGATTTTCTTTTTTGGGAAAGTGACCAGGTGAACAATTGACCGGTGAAGAGGGAACCCGGTCCATCGCTATCGCTGGGTGATCGCCTGCAAACCGAAGAAGATGCGATGGTTTCATCGATGAGAGAGGCAAATCACGTCGTCAGGATCTCGAGTTAGTTCACGCCTCTTGGATCGCCAGCCATGACTGGCGTAAAGGACTTATCCTCCCCTCCCGTAATATTCCAGGCGAGTGCGGCTGCTGGAACAAATCCCTTTTCCTGGGCAATGGCATCCAGGTGCATGAGGCCGAAACCGGCGGCTTCCAGGACGACCTCATTGGCCAGATTTCTCAGATCGATGCTGGGTATGTATCTCTTGCATCGGTGGCAGACTTCAACCCGCTCGTGCTCACGGCCCTCTACGAAGAAGGTCTCTCGATCTCCTAATTCCTCGGTGTCGCAGAAAGGGCAGCAGGTGCGCTGAAACCGCCATGTGCTCGCGCAAAAACCACATCGCAGCCAGCGTTGGCCTTCTTTTTCCTTGAGCAGGCTTAACGTGGGAAGCGAGCCACAGATGGGACAATAACCTTTGTGCCAGGTAAGATTTTTGATCAGGGGCTGCAGAACCTCTGCGCGCTTTTCCGCCACCGGCTTTCCAAGCTGTGTCAGGACAAATTCCAAGAGTACAGGTTCGAAGTCAATATGCCCGGCAATTTCAAGCGCCTCATGCTTTCTGCCCCCAAAGGCCGCACTCAGGAAGAGATCGGGCACCAACCCCCCGTCCATGATAGCTGCCTGCAACCATTCGAGGTCTTCGCGGATTTTGGGAAATCCTGCTGCCATGGACGGTAGTAGCCGCTCTGCTGCCGTCTGCCACATCTCACCAAGGTGGATAAGATGTTCTCTGCCGGTCAGTGGCATCCCTTCAGCGAATTTAGCTGGATCGGGAGGTCCAATTTCCTCACAGTTAAAAGCTGGGAGCTCAGCCTTCCAGCGCGCCTGTTCGATCAGGGTACCACGGAATGCCGCGATCATACCCTGGAGATGGCTGTTTTCTGCTTCGGTCTGGCGCAATGCGGCCAGCACCTTCTCAGCGGCTTGATCCGCTGGTGATTGTTGTTTCATAAGGAACACTCCGATCACGGTTGCAAAGCGCCTGACAGAACCAGTGGTGATACAACGCCGAAAAACAAGACGGGTGCTCCTCCAAAAGCAACCCTGGAGCACCCGTCCGCGTTTTAGACGGCAGCAAATTCATAGTACTTCGTGGGGTTATCCGTGACAATATAGATCACCCTCACCTCATCCGGGTTGAGCGCCATGGCTTTGGGGTACGTCTTTTTCAGCACCTCGACCCGCTTGTTAGCCTGATCGAGGATGGCGTCTCGTTCCCCAAACGTCATGGCCCCCGTCGGGCAACTCAGGACACAGGAAGGGGCCCGGTTGTTGGTGATCCGGTCAATGCACAAGTTGCACTTAACGAGCACCTTGGTCTTCTCATCTTGACGCGGAATATTGTAAGGGCATGCCGTGCGGACTTCCTCGAAAGGCGCCTCTTTCGATTTTTCCGCAAAGAGCACCGCCCCGGTTGCTTCATCCTTGCTTGCCCCACCATCGGCATAGCCGGCGATCGCATCCATACAGGGAGGTTCAAGGCAGTGGCGGCACTGTTCGGAGAAAAAGTACCAGTAGGGCTTGCCGTTGTCTTTAATCCCCTCGGAAAAGCGGACGAGTTTCAAGGTTTGGGCGGACAGATCCGGGGGGTTTTGATAGGTCCCGGTCTGTTTGGTTTGGGTGCCGGGCAGTCCCTTCCACTGCTTGCAGGCAACCTGACAGCCGCGGCAGGCCGTGCACCTGGAGGTATCAACGAGTATGGATTTTCCTTTAGACATGTCTTACTCCTCCTACACCTTCGTCACGTTGACCATGAAGGCTTTGTATTCCGGGGTCATGGTGTTCGCATCACCGGCGGTTGGGGTCAGCAGGTTGGCAGTGTCGCCACAATCCTTGGGGAAGAGCCAGCCGTAGTTGAAGGTCATCCCCACCTGATGAACCGTCTGTCCCCCGATGGTGAAAGGGCGGAACCGCGTGGTGACCATGGCGACGCATTCCACCTTGCCGCGGGGAGATTCAACCCTGACCTTTTGCCCGTTCTTAATCTCGCGGAGCTCAGCCAGTTCCTTGCTGATTTCGACATAGGCCTCTGGCTGGGCTTCCGTGAGCCATGACTGCCATCTGGTCTCAGCACCGGTGCACCAGTGTTCCGTACAAGAATAGGTGGTGCAGGCGAAAGGAAATTTGGGATCGCATCCGGAATAGACGTCACATTCTTTCTTGAAGATCTTCATCACCGGATTGCTCAGTTGCGAAGACATCAGGTTTTTGGACAGCGGCCCCTCGAGCGGTTCATAATGCTCGGGGAAAGGCCCTTCCGCCAGGCCTGGGCCAAATAGGGCTCCAACCCCGTCAGGCTTCATGATGAACGGCAGTTTGCCTTTCTCTTTGTCGCTCAAAGGCGGCCATGGGCCGTCCGGAACATCGCCCACCCATTTCCCGTCTACCCATTTGAGGATCGCCCGACTTGGATCCCAAGGCTGTCCATCTTTATCCACCGACGCCCGGTTGTAAAGGATGCGGCGGTTCACCGGCCAGGCCCAGGCCCATTCGGGGTAGAGACCCAGACCCGTGGGATCATCCTTTTTCCTGCGGGCAATGAGGTTGGTGCCATCCGCAGTAAAGCTTCCGCAGTGAATCCAGATGCCACTGGAAGTTTTTCCGTCAGCCTGCAGGTTAGCAAAACCGGGAACACACTGCCCCTTCTGGTAGGTCTTGTCGCCGATTGTGACGTCCTCGAGAAAATATCCATTCATCACCTTGGCGACAGCGGTCGCGTCAAACATCCCTTTCTGATCCGTGTAGTTGTAGACCACATTGAGGATGGGATCGGGAAAAGTTGCTTGTTTATCCTTCTTATACAGCTCCTTCAGTTTATTCATCAGTCGAATGAGGACATCGCCCGTGGACAGAGCATCTCCCGGCGGCTTCTCCGCCACGTACTTCCACTGCAGCATGCGCCCGCTGTTGCTCATGCTGCCTTCCTTGGCCATGTGGGCAGAGACCGGGATCAGGAAGACCTCGGTTTTGATCTT
>JADGQM010000177.1 GCA_017881795.1 Syntrophobacteraceae bacterium | reverse complement strand
TCTTAGTACAGCTCAGAACAATACATTGCGCCAAAAAAATGGGAACGAAAAAACCCATGACCGAACAGAAGCGTTTACGGATCTTTATTTACTCACCAAGCGACGTGCGGCCGGAGCGGCTCACTGCAGAGCGCCTGGTTGCGCGGCTGGCTCGGGAGTTCTCGTATCACTTCCGGGTCGAGCCCGTGCTTTGGGAACGCGAGCCGCTGATCGCCACCGAGCACTTCCAGTCGTCGATCACACCACCGCACGCGACCGACATCGTCGTGGTAATCCTCTGGTCACGACTTGGCGTGCCATTGCCCTTGGAGAAGTATGTCGGCCCGATCTCGGGACGCCCGGTCACGGGCACCGAATGGGAGTTTGAGGACGCCGTCGCCGGGTACCGGGCAAGCCGGCTGCCTGATCTGCTGTTCTACCGCAAGAGGGCTGCGGTGATGGCCTCACTGGACGATGATGCGGCCCTGGAACAGCAACGTCAACAGAAGCGGCTGGTCGAGGACTTCGTGCAGCGCTGGTTCATCGACACGGAGGCCGGGACCTTCAGCGCGGCGTTCCGCGAATTCACCACCGCAGCCGAGTTCGAAGAGCTGCTCGAAGGGCACTTGCGCGAACTGCTGGTGAAACGGTTGAACTTGACCGAAGGCGGGGCGCTCCAGGAGGGCATCCGTTGGCATCGGGGCAGCCCTTTCCGCGGCCTGCAATCCTTTGAACTAGAACACGCCCCGGTGTTTTACGGTCGCACGCGCGTGCGCAACGAACTGCGCGAGCTGCTTGGCCGCCAGGCAGCAAGCGGCTGTGCCTTTGTGCTGGTATGCGGCGCCAGCGGCAGCGGCAAGTCCTCACTGGTCAAGGCAGGGTTGCTTTCCGACCTGAAACTGCCGGGCATGATCGAACGGGTGGCGCTGTGCCGCCATGCCGTGCTGCGCCCGGCGGATGCACCGGACGACTTGATTGACGGCCTGGCGAGCGCTCTGCTCGGCCCAACCTCGCTACCCGAATTGGCGGAACTGAATTACGACCGCGCCAGCCTGGCTGGGCTGCTGCGGGAAGCGCCGCATCAAGTAACCCTGCCGATGCGTCAAGGGTTGGCGCAAGCCGCTGTCACCGCGCGCCTGACCGAGCGCGCTGAGGCTCGCCTGGTGCTCGTGGTGGACCAACTGGAGGAGCTTTTCACCCTCGAGGGTCTGACGCCCGCAGACCTCACCACTTTCGTGGCGGCACTCGATGGATTGGCGCGGTCCGGGTTGGTTTGGGTGGTGGCGACGATGCGCAGCGATTTCTTCGAGCGGTTGGAGAGCCTGCCCGCCCTGGCGCGCCTCTCAGGCGGTGAGGCGCGCTATCTGCTGCTGCTGCCGGAGTCGGCAGAGCTCGGCCGGATAGTCCGCCAGCCCGCACGAGAAGCGGGTGTTCGCTTCGAATTTGACGGTGCCAGGGGCCTCGGCCTGGATGATGTGCTCCAGCAGGCCGCAGCTCACGCGCCCTCGGCCCTGCCGCTCCTGGAATTCACCCTCGATCAGCTCTGGGAGCGCCGCACTGAGCGGGGAGAGATGACCTTCGCCGCCTATGAGGAAATGGGTGGGCTGGAGGGGGCCCTGGGGCAGCGGGCAGAAGAGGAATTCGCCAGGCTGCCCACTGAGGTCCAGGCGGCACTCCCGGAAGTATTGCGAACGCTTGCAACGGTCGGCCAGGGCGCCCAGGGGATATTGGCGGCACGGGCCGTGCCGCTGGCCGCATTCCCGCCGGGCGCTCCGCAGCATCGGTTGGTTGCCGCGTTTCTCGCGCCACAGGCCCGGCTATTGGTGGTGGACGGTGACGATAAGGGCGCGCGGGTGCGTGTCGCGCACGAAGCGCTGCTAACGCATTGGGAACGGGCTCGTGAGCAACTCGAGCGCGACCGGACCGACCTCCAAACCCGCGCCAGGCTGGAACAGGCAGCACTACTGTGGCAGACCGCTCCAACTTCCGACCGCGAGAGCCTACTGCTGCGCCCCGGCCTGCCGTTAGCCGAAGCCGAAGATTTGCTCAGGCGTCGCCGTAACGAGCTGGACCGTGCGGTAATCAGTTATGTCGAGAGCTCCGTTGCCGCTGCGGAAGCCGGAGCCCGACGGGAACGCCGGCGATTGCAGGTGGCTGTGGCCGTGTTTACGGTGCTGACCTTCATCGCGAGCCTGGGCGCCTGGCTCTCCATCCGGGAAAAGAAGGAAGCCGTTGGACAGCGTCACTTTGCTGAGCAGCAGAGGTTCCGCGCAGAACAGGAACGCGATGAGACCCTGAAGAACCAGTCCCGCTACCTGGCAGGAGAAGCGCATGCCTTGATGCGAGAGAGCAATTACGAGCTGGCAGAGCTGCTGAGCCTCGAAGGACTTCCTTTAGATCCTGCAAGACCTGACCGCCCGATGGTGCAGGAGACCGTATCAGCCCTCTACCAGGCGATCTCTGAAGATTCTCTGCGCGCCGCCCTGCGTCATGATGGCCCGGTTGAGTTTGCCGTTTTCAGTCCGGGGGGCCAGCAGGTCGTCACGACTTCGGGCGATAAGTCGGCACGGGTGTGGGACCCTGCCACCGGTGCTCTGATCAGGACCCTGCGTCATGAGGGCAGGGTCAGCTCTGCCGCCTTCAGCCCAAAGGCCGACCGTGTGGTCACGACCTCCGACGACCAGACGGCGCAGGTGTGGGAAACCGGCACCGGCGCTCTGATCAGTACCTTCCGGCATGACGGCAGGGTCAATGCTGCCGCTTTCGACCCAAAGGGCAACCGAGTAGTCACGGCTTCCGATGACAAGACCGTGCGGATCTGGGACATCGCCACCGGCGCCGAGATCCAAAGACTGCAGCATGATCGGGCGGTCAACGCCGCAGCCTTTAGCCCGAACGGTGATCGGGTGGCAAGCGCCTCCGACGACAAGACCGCGCAGATCTGGGATGCCCCTACCGGCGCTCCGATCAAGACCCTCCATCATCAGGACGTGGTAAACTTCATCGCCTTCAGTCCGAAGGGTGACCACCTGGTGACCGCATCCAGGGACCAGACCGCACAGATCTGGGATGCTGCCTCAGGCGTTCCAATCGCCACTCTTCCGCATGAGGCGGGGGTTACGTCGGCTGTGTTCAACCCCACGGGAGATCGCGTCGTAACCGCATCCAAAGACAATACCGCAGGGATCTGGGATGCCGCCACGGGAACCGAGATCAAGAGACTCGCTCATAACGGCACCGTCAACTCCGCGACCTTCAGTCCGACGGGTGAGCAGGTGCTGACCGCTTCCAAAGATCATACCGCACGGATCTGGGACGCCAGCACCGGTGCCGAGATCAAGCGCTTCCAGCATGATGAGGGCGTGGTCAACAGCGCCGTCTATAGCCCCAAAGGAGACCGTGTGGTCACGGCATCCGGGGACGACACCGCACGCATCTGGGATGCCACGGTCGCCACTCCGATCGCTGCTTTCCAACATGATGGGCCAGTCAAATCAACCTCCTTCAGCCCCAATGGAGATCGCCTTATCACCGCATCCGACGGCGCCACGGTGGAAATCTGGAAGGTCACTACGGGTGCGAAACTCTGGGAGATCAAGGTTGAGGATGAGGTCAACAGCACCGCCTTCAGCCCGACCGGCGACCGTGTGGTTGCCGCGTCCAGTGACCACACGGCGCGCATCCTGGATGCGGCTACCGGCGCTGAAATCAGGAGACTTCGGCATGATCGGCCGGTCGCATCCGCCGCATTCAGTCCCTCGGGCGACCGCGTAGTCACTGCCTCCAAAGACCACACGGCACGCCTCTGGAACGCCGCCACCGGCGCTCCACTCCTGACGCTTGAGCATCAAGACGAAGTCAGGTCCGCGGCCTTCAGCCCGTCCGGCGACCGCGTGGTCACGGGCTCCAAAGACGGCGTCGCCCGGATCTGGGATGCCGCTACCGGCGCTGAAATCAAGAGTCTTCATCATGACCGCACCGTCGATGCCGTTGCCTTCAGCCGGACCGGCGACCGCGTGGTTACCGCTTGCTTCAATGACAACATTGCGCGGATCTGGGACATCACCACCGGCGCGCTGATCTTTGAGCTCGAACACGAGGACGAGATCAGGTCTGCCGCCTTCAGCCCGACTGGCGACCGTCTAGTCACCGGTTCCAAAGACCATACGGCGCGGATCTGGGACGCTGGCAGCGGTGCTGAAATCAAGAAATTCCAGCATGATGGCACGGTCAACTCAGCAGGCTTCAGCCCGAAGGGCGACAGGGTGGTCACCGGTTCAGACGACCACACGGCACGAACCTGGGACGCTGGAACGAACGTCGAGATCAAAGACATCATCGATTATTCACGCGCGGCAATGCTGCGGGCATTGACTGCGGCAAAACGCACAGAGTTCTTCCTTTCGGGAAGCGATGTCGGCAACGAGACGACGTCCACGGTTGTCCCGGTCCATTCGGACCTGGCCCCCTGTGACGCCCTGACCGGCAACCCCTCCGATCCAAAGAAGGTCGGAACCAGGGCCTCATCTGAGTCGGTGAATACCGACGATGCTCTCACCGCGTGCACCGCTGCGGTTGCCGCCGCACCCGACGAGCCGAGGTTCCGATATCAACTCGGTCGGATCCTGGCCTTGAGGCATGAATATGCCCAGGCCCTGCAGGAATTGCAGACGGCTGCCGACCACGGTTATGCCATGGCGATGAACGACCTGGGTCTCCTGTACCGGGATGGCAAGGGCGTCTTGCGGGACGCCGCGGCAGCCTCCCGTCTCTTTCGCCAGGCCTCGGATGCGGGTGCCACGGAGGCGGTTCGTAATCTTGCGGAACTCCTCATGTCCGGCGCCGGCAAGGGTGCGACCGGGGACCCTGCAGAGGCGCTCCGGCTTTTCAGTCAGGCCGCCGACCGAGGTGATCCCTGGAGTCACAAGCAACTTGCCGAATTGTATGAACGAGGAGAATGGATCGAGCAGGATTTAAGGAAGGCCTTGTACCACCACACTGTTGCCGCAAACTTGTTTACCAGGCTCGGCGTCGACAACGAAGCTGCGTTCGAGACGGCGCGACGAGGCTCACTGGCCCGCAATATGGCGCAACCGGAGGTAGTGAGAACCTGGCACGAGGCATGGGCGTGGCTGAACAGAGTTGAAAATACGGGAGGCAAAAGCAAGGAGTAGGGAGTAAGGAGTAGGGAGTAGCAAATGGGTTAGCCGAGAAACGGGCGGGACGGAGTAGGATGCCTTCCTGGCAGGTCGGGTCCTGCCACCAATGCCCAGCAACAAGAATTTGACTGAAATGTCCTCGTCCAGTTCGTCCCAATGGAGGCCGGTACCCCCACCATGGATGATATACCCATCCCTTTGAGTTTGGGCTGCAATGAGTTCTCTACTCTCTTCGGCTACCCGCATGAGTTCACGGAGTTCAGCAGAGTTCATCCCGTAGGATCCTGCAAGGCTGACCCGTGGCGATAACCGGAATTTGGCCGTAGCCTCACCACGGCGCACGTGGATATGAAACGATTCAATGGGATCTCCTTCGTTTGAGAAGAAGAAAAAGCGACATCCTTTGTAGCTGAAGACTACTGGCATATGCAAGATATCTCCTGCACAAGCGGACTTTCAAGCGGTTAACGAGACCGTCGAAAAATGGTTTTACAAATATAAACCGTCGACTTCGCCGGAATTTTATAACCCAGCCTGAAGCTACAAGCCTACTTGCCTACGCGACCTCAGTTTCACCGTGACGAACCAGGTAGCGTTTGATTTGGTTACGAGTACTAATATTCCTTCCGAACTCGGATCATAGCCGTCAATCATTTTGGCAAGTTGAGCCTTGCTATTTTTGGCGTTGAACAATTCCAAGCTTTCCTCTTTTCTGTTATAGTCGATGCTACTTGGTCGATGACCTGACTCAAGGATGTCTGTATACACAATAAGCGCACCTCTTCCAGTGCTTAGATAGCTTTCCCTGAAGAGCTTTGATAGTTCATATATATGATCCTCCAGTGTTAGCAGAGCGTCTTCTCTTTCCTGTATGGTTTCAGGCATTTTCCTTCCTTTCGCCTAACGACCGGGTAGGTCAGGGGCCTCTCGATCCATTACCACCTAAAAACCGTGCGTGACAATCTTCCGTCACACGGCTCAGGCATCTCAAGAGGAAGCCCTTGTGGGGCTCCCCGGCTATTTTACCCTCTAAGGAGTCATGCCCCGGAGTTCCCGGGCCAGCACGGCGAGAAGCATTTTACTTTCTTGTTTATGCCTGTGACGCCAAAAATAGCTGCCATGCTCAGGCATATAAGGGTTAGCATCCGCTTTGATCTTCACATATCTTCGAAACCCAATGGCGCTGACTCGCACGGCCTTATAGATTTTCTTCGGGATCTTAGCGGTCTTGGCCAGAGCGGCAAATTCATGGCGTCCGGCAGCCGACCAGTAGTTTTTGATCAGCTCATTCCTGGACTTTTTGGGATGCCGCCTGCGCAACATGCGCCGGAGCTGTTCAAAGACATCGGTGTCGATGCGACTGAAGGCTTCCGATGCCACCACATGGCGGTGGGTGTTGGCCCAACCTCGAAGGGTTTCTTCCAACCGGGTCGGACCCCGTTGGATTCCACTCGGTGTCGTCTCCACCGATACGGGGTGTCCCTCGGTTTGCAGCGCAACTCAATCAATGAGTCAATGGTTCGAACCGTTAGGCTCGGATGGCATTGAGCGAAAGCAACGAACACGGACCTCGAAGTTACCGTTTTGTCTCGCTCCTTACGGTTTCTTCACCGATTTCCTTGCTTCCAGCCAGTCTTCCAGTTCTTTCAGGGTCTTCATCAGATGATATCGGCCATCAGCGAAAACGCCGAAATCGCCGCCTCCGCCCATGGCTGATGAGAAGCGGACGGAATTAGCATAGAACAGCCACATATCGCTCCAGAGCTTTTCACTGAACTCGTCAAAAGGATTTCCGCCCTTGTCGGGTCCGGTAGCCAGGCCGCGCTTCCAGATATCTTTCATGAGTTGCGTCCCTGCCAGAGTGGTGGCGTTGGTCTGTTCAATGGTGTTCAGGAAGCGTCCCCAAAAACCTTCTACCCAGGACTTGGCGTGACATTGCTGACAGCTTGCCTGCATCACCTGAGCGGCGGCCGTTCGTTCCTGAGGATTGAGCAGGAACGTCGTGGCGAACCCACCGTCGAAGTCGGTCGGCAGAGGCAACCCATCCTTATTGCGAATTGTCGTGAGGTCAGCAGACTTGGGCTGAGGGTGGGCGTAAATGAGCCCAAAGATACGCCAGGGCAGGCGGTTCTTGACTTCGTGGGTACGTTCGCTCACGACCTTGCCATCGGCATCAACCAGGAGACTGATATGGCAGACGGCACACGTCGGCGCCGTGAAGTCCTTGCCAATGCTCCAGGGTACATTCTTAAAATTCCACTCCGTCTGCTTGGTTGAAAAAATATTGCCGTGTTTGCTTGCTTCATAAACCTTGTTTGCCGGCGTATCCGGCCCCACGTGACATTCCTTGCAGGTATAGGGTTTGCGCGCCATCTCGATGGAGAAATCATGCCGGGTGTGGCAGGCTGCGCAGGACCCGCGCGTATCATCCAGGTTAATGCGGCCGACACCCTGGTTTGGCCACCCGGAAAGGATCGGGAATTCCATCTCACCCATATCGGTGTCGCGCGATTTCGTACCGGTTATCTGAAGCTTGGTGCCGTGACAGTAAAGGCAGGAGTCTGCATCGGTCGCAGCATTGGCAGGCTTTAGGACCATCTTGCCCTTCTCCGAAACCGGTGATCCGTTTATCGACAGGATAAGCTGTTGATAAAGGTCGTTATTGACCAGATTGCCATAGGCGTGGGCCATGAGGTTCTTGTCGAACTGCTGTGCCTCTTGGACGTGGCAAGTGGCGCAATCCCCGGGGCTCACTACCATGTGGATATTTTGACCATTATGGTCGAAAGTGTCTTTGTGCTCCTTAGCGCGCAACGTGTGGCATTCGGCACAGCCGATGGAGACGTTTTTCAATTCATCCGGAATGTTCTCAGCCGAAATCTTTCGACCCAGTCCCTGAACGGCCATGGCCGCAGCCGGCGTCATCGCAGCATGTTGGCTCTTTTTCCAGCTCTCAACAATGCCGGGATGGATTGTCGCGTGACAGCCAAGACATTCCTCTGTGGCGCTGCTGACCGGGGTTTCTGCGGACACGCCCGTCAAGCCTAAGAATGAGGCAGTCAAAAAGGCAACCAGAATTAGTAATCGTCTCATAGCTTCGTTGACTCCCTGGGGGTTGAGCGGTTGATGACGAAACCTGCCGAGTACTGTTGATGTATACTCGAAATTAAGGTCGATTGTCCATGGTCTTTGCAGGATGAGTGAAAGGTGAAAGGTGAAGAGGGATGCCAAGGCAGGGTGCTTTCACCGGGGCAATGCCCGCAGCGCTCTGCCCAGGCGAGACCCTGCGAAAAAATGAGCCAGGTCGTTTACTCGTGTCAAAGTGGGACTTAAATTTCGCTTTACAAATGAGACAAGCGGAGAATACTGTCAAGTTCCTCGGATGAGGAGGGCATCAGACGCCAATGTTGTTGAATTAACAATTCAGGATTGAGGAATTCAGGGATTGGATTTGCCAAACCAGGATAATCTCTACCATGCGCCGTAAGAATTCCTCAATTCCTAAATCCCTCAATTCCTTAATTCAAAAGCATTGGCCTCAGACCTTGGCACGAGAACCGGTCCCACATTTGTGAAAGAGATGGTTACCGATGTAGAGAAGGCATAGCGGCAATGTTGTTGAATTAACAATTCAGGATTGAGGAATTCAGGGATTGGATTTGCCAAACCAGGACGATCTCTACCTTGCGCCGTAAAAATTCCTCAATTCCTA
>JADGQM010000034.1 GCA_017881795.1 Syntrophobacteraceae bacterium | reverse complement strand
TCACCCGTTCGTTTTCGGCAAATCCGCTGACGATAATCGCCTTCTGCTTAGGATGGATTTCAAGTATCCTTCGATAAGTCTCCAGTCCATCCATTCCGGGGTCCATGATCATATCCAGGACAATCAAATCAGAGGGATGCTCCTCCATGTACTTCACCGCTTCTTCGCCACCAGGAACACTGACAACGCTGTAGTTCAACTTCGTGAGCATCATGGTTGCCAGTTCACGCTGCTCCTTGACGTCATCCACAACCAGGATGGATTCACCGTTCCCAATGTATTCAGAAGCAGACACAGAAACTCGCTCTGGGGTAACTTCTTCTCTGGTTACCGGAAAATAAAGACTGAAGGTGGCTCCTTTGTTTTCTTCACTTTCCACGTTAATGTACCCGAAGTGATCCTTGACCGTACCCCAAACAACGGCCAGGCCCAACCCTGTTCCGCTGCGCCCCATCACTTTTTTCGTATAAAATGGCTCAAAGATGCGCTTCATATCTGCGCCCGGTATCCCCTCGCCAGTGTCGGACACCGTAAGAACAACGTAATCTCCCTCCTTGACCTCATCATATCCAGAGATGGGTTTGTCCAGATACTGGCTGCGTGTTTTGATGGTGATCAAGCCACCGTTGGGCATGGCTTCAACAGCATTGGCAACAAGGTTCATTAGCGTCTTGCCGAGATGGACAGAGGAGCCGGATATGTTGAGCAGGTCGGCCTCCAAATCCCCCTCAATTTTGGTATTGGGGTGATAGGACAATATCCTCGCAAATTCAGGGGACTCTTGACAATCCATGATAATGCCATTGAGATTCAAAACTTGTCTGTTTGTGACTCCTCTTCTCGTTAAGGTCAGCAAATCTTGAACAATCGCTGCTGCCCGCTCTCCGCCTTTTAGGATCTCCTTGACATGAGATTTCAGCGAACTGGACTCATCTTCCACTTGATCGAGAAGCAGTTCCGAATAGCCGACGACAATGCCCAGAACATTGTTCAAGTCGTGGGCAACCCCACCGGCCATGGTCCCCAGAGCTTCCATTTTTTCGGCGCGGTGCAGACGCTCCTCCAGCTTTCTGCGCTCCTCCTCCTGCTGCTTGCGCTCGGTAATGCCCTCAAAAATGACACAGACCTGTGAGGGCGAGTCGGTGGGGCGGTATGCAGTGCAGTGATACCATCCTTTGGTCGGCTCATGATACATATCGAAAGTACGAGGGATGCCGCTGACGGCCACGGCGCCATACACCTCCACCCAACTTTGCTCGGTGGCGGGCCAGACTTCAAACACGTCCTTTCCCCGGACCTCCTCGTATTCCAGTTTCGCAATCAGGGCAAACGCTTCGTTAAATCGCCCGAAGCGAAAACTGACATACTTGCCGTTTTCATCAAAGACCGACTCCCAAACGATGAATGCATTGATCATGTTTTTAAATATCAACTGCAACTCCGTGGACGTCGCCTGTAGCGCATCCTCAGCCCGCTTACGTTCCAGTTCCTGTTTATCTCGCTGCAACCTGGTATTGAGGATTGGCGAAATATTGCCGGCAATGCGTTCCAGAACGGTCTTGTCTTCGACGGTGAAACCTCGATCTTTGTTGGCTACCGAAACAAGCCCTATGGTTCTTTCCGTAAAGACAATCGGCACAGTCAAAAAATTATGAACGGGTAAATGCCCCTCGGGAGTTTGGAACGGTCCCTCGGAAGAAAACGACTTCTTCTCTTTAATCGCCTTGCCCCAAAGGCTATTTCCCCATTGATGCCGAGGAAACACAATCGACTTTCCTTCCACCTGGCAGTCACTCCATATCTCCTTTGTCATGCTGGGAATGATCAGATCACCGCTGTCGCCTATGTACCCAAAGATACCGTATTTGCATTTCAGGACCTTGAGAATGACAGCCAGGACCTCCTCGTATATCTTATCGTCGGCGCTCGTCAAAAAGACATTGGCGATTTGGTTCAATATCGCCTTTTCCCGTTCGGATTGTTGCAGAGTTTCCTCCGCCTGCTTGCGCTCGGTGATGTCCTGATGATGCCACAAGCGGCCATACCGCTTTCCTTCTATATCAAGGGGTATGAAATCGCGCAGGCAGGTCCGCCCGTCGCGCAGGGCAACCTCTTCGCATTTCATGGGCAGGTCCCGGTCAAGTATTTCCTGAATACGGTTGACTTCAGCGACCGGGTCGGCATAAGCACTTTGCATTCTCTCAATCATCTCCGAGGGGGACAGCCCCCTCAACTCCTCCGGTGAACACTCCAGATCGAAGAGGTCGCAAAAGGATTTATTGGCGAACTCGACCTGACGATCTTCCGTCACAAGCAGAATACCGGCATGAAGACTGGAAAGGACGCTGTAAAAGCGATGGAGATAGGCCTGCAGCAATTCCTCGGCCCCCTTACGCTCCGCCTTGTCCTTCTCCAATTCGGCAAGCCGTTCACGCAAGCCATGCAACTCTGTTATGAACTGCTCTTTGGTTTTTTGTTCATCCTGCATTTCCGACTCCTCGGAAGATTTGATGAATCTGCGCTGAAAAGGCCAACAGAGAATCCTTGTGCTGGTCTGGGATTGTCAGACCAGTAAGAATCCGCATGGCGCTTTGGGATTCTTACTTTACCACACCCAACACGGTGAAATGAACAGTGGTTAATAATTGTGACGAAGAATTCCAGATATCTTAACAGATCCGGAATCTTGCAAGTGGGAAACAAAGGATTTCCACGCCGCGGATAACCTGCGCCTTGCAGAACAATTGGGGGCAGAGATCATTAGCTTGTCAGGTCGCAGTATAGCTGAGGAGATTGTCATCTTCGCCAGACAGCAAAAAATCACCAGGATTCTCGTTGGTAAGCCTGGATCATCCCGCTGGGAAAGTATCCTCTTGAGGAACCCGGTGGACCAACTGGTTCGATTGAGCGGGGAAATAGACGTCTACGTGACTGCCGGGGAGCAGGGAGAACAAAGAGAGGCCGCTCACAATATTCGACCCAAAGAGATCCAGTTGTCTGACTATGGAACGGGCCTCTTGTTTCTTATCCTGGCCACCGTCCTCTGCTTTTTGATGTACCCCTATTTCCAGCTTAGCAACCTCATTATGGTGTACCTGCTGGGCGTGATGCTCACTGCTACCAGTTGCGGACGAGGGCCGGCCATCCTCGTTTCTCTCCTGAGTGTGCTGTCCTTTGATTTCTTTTTTGTCCCGCCACGATTCACACTCACAGTGGAAGATGCCCAGTACATCGTGACCTTCATTGTCATGTTTCTGGTTGCTCTGGTCATCAGTCATCTGGCTGCCCGGATGCGACAGCAAACCGAGGTTGCCCGTCTGCACGAGAGGCAGGCGGCCGCCATGCACGGCATCAGCCGACAGCTTGTCAGTACCAGGGGGATTGAGGAGATTTTGAAGGTGGCAGTGCAATACGTCTCGGAGATCTTTGATTGTAGAGTTGTGGCCATGCTGCCGGATGAAAAAGGTAAGTTGAATGTTGCTGTCGGTGATCCTTCTTCCGTCCTCCAGAAGGACATACTTAAAGAGATCAGTGTTGCTCAGTCTGCTTACGATACCGGCCAGATGACGGGGTGGGGAACGGAGAGCTTTTCAACGACGGAAATCCTGTGCGTGCCTTTGCATGCCGCCAATTCCCGTTTGGGAATCTTGGCTTTGAAGCCCGGAGATCCGGAACGCTTCCTGCTGCCTGAACAGCTGCAACTTCTGGAATCACTGGCCAAACAAGTCGCCCTGGCTTTGGAGGTGGAGCGTCTGACTGCCAGCGGAATCCCCCACTGAGCGGAGTGAATGAGTGAGGAGATGAGGCATAGGTGGTGGTAACGCCAGGCCCTTCGGAGTCACCCATTCTTCTTGACTAATCCTGGCAGTCAAATACCTCCAGTGAAGCCGTTTGTTTTATTTGGATATTGTCGGCTCCTCGGCGAAAAGATCAACCAACTTCCCTTCTCGCGCTTGCTGCAAGGGCTGCCTTCAACTCTGCCATACTGTATGGTTTATGTAAGAATGCCTGGGGGCGCTCGGCATGTGCTCCTTCTTCCATTACCTGTGCTTCGTCGTAGCCGCTGGAGAGGACCACCGGGATATCATGCCGCAATGTGCGGAGTGCTTCCAGCGTCTCCCAGCCATTCATGCCCGGCATGGTGAGGTCGAGGATTACGAGGCTGATCTCATCCTTGCGCTCACCGAAGATCTCTACGGCCTCCAGACCATGACCGGCCTTGATCACTTTAAAGCCTAAATGTCCCAGCATCATCTCAGCCATATCGCGGAGCTGAACGTCATCATCTACAAAAAGGGCCAGATCCGGGCCGTCCGACGCTTTGGAGACATCCGCTTCTGCTTTCTGAAGGGGCTGTGTTTCCTGCTCCGCAATGGGCCAAAAGATCCGGAAAATCGAACCGCGGCCCGGTTCACTCTCGACCGCAATGGCGCCACCATAGGAGCGAACCGTGCCCAGGACAACCGCCAGACCAAGGCCTCGCCCAGTGAACTTGGTGGAGAAAAAGGGATCGAAAATCAGGTCAAGCTGTTCGGGATTAATGCCACACCCCTTATCGGACACTTCAATGCAGGCGTAAGTGTCTCTTTCGGGTTTCCATTCGGCGGGAAAAAGATGAGGGGATGACGTTTCTGCCGCTTTAACCATACCAAGCGACACGCGGATGTCACCTCCCCCTTCACCGAAGGCCTCCCAGGCATTGACAGTGAGATTCGACAGGATCTGCTTCACCTGGGCTTGATTGGCGCTGACAAACGGTCCATGAGGAGGGATGTCAATCTTCATGATCACCCCCTTGGGGACGGATGACCTCTGCGTCTCAACCACCTCACGACAAACCTTCGCCACGTCAAAGGTCTCAGCCTGGGGCAAGGCCTGACCAAGGTAGGCGAGCATCAGGCTGCTCACTTCGGCGGCCTGGGAAGCTCCGGTCTGGGCGTGCAAAAGTAGAGTCGACAGTTTCTCATTTGATCCCGCACTGTACAATGCCAGTTCCAGATTTCCCATTACCACCATCAGCTTATTATTGAAATGATGGGCAATGGCGCCAGCCATCCGCCCCAGGCTTTCCGCCTTCAGGGCCTGCTGGAGTTGGCGTTCCAGCTTTATCCGCTCGGCCTCGGCCCGTTTGCGATTGGTGATGTCCTGGAAAGTTCCCATGAGCTTCACGGTCTTGCCGCCATCAACCTGAGGCTTACAGATGGCCCGAGTCCACAGATGCGTTTCTTTGGCCGTGATAATGCGGCTCTCCAGGTCAAAGGGCTCTCCATAGGTAAGCGCCCGCTGGACGGCGCCGGTCAGCCTTTCCCTATCCTCCGGGTGATAAAAACTGATGGCCTCTTCCAAAGGTGGCTTATAGTCCAAGGAGACTTCATGAATGCGGTGCGTTTCCTGGGTCCAGCGAACCTCCAACGTTTCACCATCGACCTCCCATCCCCCTACCTTTGCCATCTCTCCGGTGGCATTGAGGAGTGCTTCACTCTCCCGCAGCGCTTCCTCCCGGCTCCGAATCACCTCGGCCATGCGGTGGAAATGGCCCACGAGGTCATCAATCTCCCTGTAACTGGACGGCCTCTCTTCAAAGACGTAGTCCCCTTCGGTAATCCTGCGGGTATCACGGACAAGCTGGGAAAGGGGATTCAAGGCTTTTCGCAAACTGAGAAGAACAATCGTCACCGCCAGCAGAACCACCACGACGGCCCCTGTTGCAAAGATGACCCTGACGCGCGCAACCGGCTCAAAGGCTTCGTCAGCAGGCACCGTAACGATCACCGTCCATTGTGTCTCAGGCACATGGGAGAAGCTTGCCAGATAGTCCCGGTCATCTTCGCGGTAGGAGAAGCTCCCCTCTAAGGGTTGTTTCTCTTTTCCGCTGAATTTTATTAGATAACTCAGATTCTGTCGTTCTGAGATCTTCTTGCGATCAGGGTGGGTGATTATAGTGCCTTCCTCGTCTACCATCAGGGCGTATCCCTGCCTTCCCGCTCGCACTTTGTCGGTCACGGCGTTGAGCGAGGCGAGGTCGAGATACCCGACGATCATCCCTCCCTTCACGGGAATGGTCAGGGTGAGCGTCGGCTTCTCCGTCTGCATCGAGATGAAGGTTGGGGACCAGTAGGGCTGATGTTGCAGCCTGACATGAGAAAAAAATGCCTCCCCTGAACGGTTGATGCCGATGACATCCGGGTCCGGGGGGGCCATGAAGCGCACGACCCCTTCCTCATCCAGGATCTCAACCGAGTCGAAATCCCCATTGGTTTTCAGGCTGCTGTCCAGGTAGGCGTTGATCTCGTTTTCCTCGACGTACTGCTTCTCGATGACGGTCGCTTCGATTTGTTTGAGAAAAGAAAATGATTTTTCGAGAAAGATGTGAACCTCCGAGGAAAGGGATTGGGCGATGAGCAGATTCTTGGCGCGGACATCCTGGGCGATATCCGCGCTGATGAGCCTACCGGCAATGAAGCCCATTACAAGAATGGGCAGCCCTCCGACGAGGATGAAGGAGAAGAGGAGGATACCCTTGAGGCTGAAGGTGAATCGCTTCATTGATCCCTGAGATCCCTGACCGAGAACTGGTTATCGCGGATCACAACGACATAGGCCTGTCGCTTTGCATCGCCATAGGCGTCGATCTCGAAAGCCCCCTGGAGTCCCTGGAAGGTCTTCTGCTTCAGGATCGTCTCCTTCAGTTGTTTTGGATCGGGGTCCCTGGAAAGGGCATCTTTGAGGACCATGACGGCTTCGTAGCCGAAGATGGCGGCAAACGTCGGCCCATCACGGCCGAAACGGGCCTGGAATTTTTGCTTGAATGCCACATAAGGCTTAGCGGTGCTGTCGAGGTCATGGTACATGGTGCCGACGATCCCCTCGACGGCAGGGCCCCCATGACGGAGTAGATCGGGCGTCTGAGCCCAGCCGCTCATGAAAATCGGGATCTTCGAGCCAGCCATCCGGACGTGCTGACAGATCATCGCCGTGTCTAACGCGCCGGTGGCGGTGATGATTCCGTCCGGGTCTGCCTGGAGAATCTTTTGAGCCAGATTCTTGAAACTCACATCAGGGCCCGTGGTAAAGGTGTCCGTGGAAACGACCTTTCCCCCCAACCGTTCAAACTCCGACTTGAAGTTGGCTATGAATTCCTCCGAGTAGGCCCGATTGGACAGGTCGTAGACGGCGGCCACCCGGCGCAGTTTCATCTCCTCAAAGGCATAGCTCGCGCCAAGGTTGGTGAGATGATTGTTGGCATTGACCACCCTCAGGAAGTAGTCGTCGATCCCCGTCAATTTGTTCGCGCTCGCCGTGGGGCTGATCATGGGGATCTTCCGCTCGTTGATGAGAGGCAACGCAATCTCGGTCATGGCGCTGGTCATATGGCCGATGATGGCAATAGCCCCTTCATCGATCAGCTCCTGGTCGACCTTCAGGGCTGTCTGCGGATCTTGCCGGTCGTCCTTCGTAATCAGTTGCAGAGGCCTCCCGTTGATGCCTCCCTGCTCGTTGATCTCTTCAACAGCCAGCATGACACCGTTGCGCCCCTGAATCCCCAGATCGGAGCTCCTCCCCGTCAGGCCGCCGACAAAACCGATCCGGTATGGATTCTTGTCAGCCGCGCCGATGGTTCCCGCAAAGAAAAAAGCGGCGCAGCAAATCGTCACGACCAGGAGTACTCTTTTTTTCCATTGAGTCGGAGAGATTTCCACAAGCTCCTCCTTCCACGGGTCTGAATCTTGTTAAAAGGAACTTATCGCTGAATTACCGCTCTTCGTAGCGGGTCAGCATGGTCTCTACGGAGGCCTTCAATGCCTTCATTTGCAGAGGTTTTTCCAGGAAGTCGGATGCGCCTAACCGCAGGGCTTCGACGGTATACTTCTTTTCACCGAGACCGGTGATGATAATCACCCGGGTGGCCGGGTGGATCTCCCGAACCCTTCGCAACAATTCAAGGCCGTTTATCCCCGGCATATTCACATCGGTGATGACCACCGGGAAAGGTTGTTCTTCGAAGGCCTGCAGCGCCTTGCAGGAATCGGTGAACGCTTGCACCTCAATGCTCGAATCCGCGAGCTGAAAGAACTGCAGAATAACATCGAGGATGCCGGGTTCATCATCAACCACCAGCACGCGGCGGTCCGTTTTGACCAGCAAACGCAGGGCGAGATCCACCACGTTTGCATCGTAGATTTTGTCGCGGCCTCTTTTGAGCTCGTCCATAATCTCTTTTTTTGATCGGGCGGGACGGTAGGGACGGTGCGTGATCATGGCGTCGACCACGTCGGCGACGCCCAGGATGCGCGCCCATGGGTGGATTTCATCGCCCTTCAGCCCGCGCGGATACCCTGAACCGTTCAACCGTTCATGGTGCTGATAGACCAACTCGGCCACAGGCCAGGGAAAGTGGATGCGGCACAGGGCCTCATAGGCCGTCCAGGGGTGCGCTTTGATGATCCCCCATTCGTTTTCCGACAGGGGTCCCGATCGGTTGAGAATATCCGCAGAGATAGCGATCTTGCCGAGGTCATGGAGCAGGGCGCCGGCCTTGATGCCGTGGATATCATTTTCGGTCATGCCCATCTCCCTGGCGATATTGACGCTCCACTCGGCCACGCCCCTCGAGTGACCTGCCGTATAGGGGTCTCGCCGTTCCGCGAGGTCGCTTATGGCCTCGGTAATGCCGGTGAAGCTTTGGGCCAGGGCCTCTGTCAGACGGATCGCCTCTTGTTGGTCCTCCCTCTGGATGGTGACATCACTGATAACTTCGACCGCACCCATCACTTTCCCTTGATCGTCCTTCACCGGAAAGACGGAAATCTTCAGGGTGCGTCCGAGATGAGGTTCCTCGATCTCAGCCGTCTGAGGCTCGCCGGTGGCCATGGCTCGGAGATGAGGGCAATAGTCCGGCGGCGTCTCCCGGCCATGGATCAGCCGGCAACAGCGATCTTCTGCGGCCGCCTCGATTTGCGTCTCAAGGATGTTGGCAGCGGCAAGATTTGTCTGCGCCACCCGACACTCTGAATCAATGAGCCACACCATATCACGAACTGCGTCAAAACCAGGGTGCCAGGCCTTGGCCGCAAGGAGGAGGTGATCTCTTTTTTCCGATTCATATACCCCATCAGTCTTCATGTGCTCAAGAACATCTTTCTCATCGTTAGGAACTGTCCAAAAACAACATGCACTCATTTCAGCCTTTCTTCAAACCACGAAGGACACGAAGAGCACGAAGGAATCACTTCGTGTCCTTCGTGTTCTTCGTGGTAAAAGAAGGTTCCTTATTTTTGGACGACTCCTTAGCTTCCTTCCCGCCAGGTTCTCACATTAATCCGCATAATTGCCAAGGGCCACCACCCGGTTTCTACCTTCTCTTTTCGCCCTATACAAGGCCTCGTCCGCCCTTCCTATCAATTCTTCGGCAGATTCACCCGCGGCCCCCGCGTGCTCCACTAGACCTACGCTGATGGTGATCCCGAAGCTAAACGCATCACCACCAAACAGATGGTTAGCCACAGTTTCTCTTAATCTTTCACAGGCCACCCGGCCGGCTTCCACTCGGGTATTGGGCAAAATGACGGCAAATTCCTCCCCGCCATAACGGCAGGAGATGTCACTCTCCCTGAAACATTCTCGGATCATCCTGCCCAGTTCCCTCAGGACCATGTCGCCGGTGATATGACCGTAGGTGTCGTTGACGTTCTTGAAATGGTCCAGGTCGATCATGCAGAGCACCAATCCATGCTTATACCTCTGATCTCTAGGGATCTCCTGTTCAAGGACCTCGAGAAAGTAGCGACGGTTGTGGAGCTCGGTCAATTCATCTTCGATCGCCATGTCCCTCAGGCGCTCCTGGGCTATTCTCAACTCCCTCTTGAGGCGAGCCTTTTCGAGAGCATTCGTGATACTGCGAGCGAGGCTCCCTTCGGTGAGCCTGTTCTTCGGCAAATAATCATAGGCGCCTTCCCTGATGATTTGTGAGGCGATGATTTCGTTGCCCTTGCCGGTAATGACAACAACCGGTATTTCCCAATCGTTTTGACGCATTACCTTCATAAAATCGAGAGCAGTGCCGTCAGGAAGCTCATAGTCGAACAAGACCAGGTCAAATTTCTCCTGACGAAGAATTTCCACGGATTCCCCCAATTTCATGACGCGGGTCCATGTCGTCTGGCCCAACTCCCTCAGAATGCCCCGGAGAGTTTCAAAATCTTCATCAGAGTCTTCCACAGAAAGGATCCTTACCTGCTGCTCGAGGTCAACGATGAAGCTTCCCCCGGCATAGGGTTTGGTATCGTAATGGCGGATGTGCTGGATCTTCTTTACGGTCTCGGCGATCCTTTTCCCCGCCATTTCGATCGCGGCCATGCATGCCTTCCTTTGCTCAGGCTTGTCACCGAGCAGGTCCAGGATTTCGATATTTCCCAGCAGGACCATGAGCGGCTGATTCAATTCATGGGCTGTGGCTCCGGCCATCTGAAGCAATACCTTCAACCGTTCTTCTTCGATGAGCGATTGCTGCTGTTCCATGATCCGGTGATTGGCCGTTTCCAGTTCCGCGTTGGACCGAGCAAGTTCCTGGCCCTTCTTAGACAGTTCCGCCGTCCTATCTTCAACCAGTTTCTCCAGATGTTCTCGATGGTGCTCGATCTCCAGTTCGGACCGTTTTCGATAAATCGCTTCCACAAAGGCCACGGACAAAGCTTCAACTGCTTGCAGGTCTTCCCCATCATAATCTGCTTGTTTATTAGCAAGACCGATGATGCCGATGGTCTCTCCGGAATATTTCAGCGGGACCCCCAGGAAACGCGTGACGGGTAAATGACCTGGGGGTATCCCGAGACGATCCCGGTCCCTGTCCGGATCGTTAATGAACTGAGCTACACCTGAGCGCAGAATCCGACCCCAGTAACTCCCAAGCTCCATGTTGGATAGGAGTCGTTGGGCTTGTTCCCGTGGCATTTCGCAAGCTTCCCAGCCGGGAGAGCTCAGTGCCAGGTTGTCCACACAGCCATCCTGGTTGATCTCATTAATGAAACCAAATCTGCTTTCCGTCAGACCCTCAGCAACGCCAAGACAAGCCATGGCCAGATCTTCTTCCGTTTCGCAAATCGTGGCTTCGAGCAGAACTTTATTGATACCGTCCAACAGTTTGCTTTTTTGGATGGCTTCGCTTTCTGCCCGTTTGAGATCGCTGATGTCGACAAAACTCTCCAGCAGGTGAGGGCGGCCATCAAAGGTGACCTGGGCGACCGTCTTAAGAATCGGAATCGGTTCTCCCTTGGCGCGCAGCAGGAGGCGCTCGGAGCGATCAACCTGCTGCCCCAGGTCCGTAACCGGGAACTTTCCTTCTTCTGCGGGACAGATGAAGCTGTGACAGACGGACCCCAGGATCTTATCTCTCTTGCGACCCATCATCTTGAGCGCTGCGGGATTGGCTTCGACAATACGGTGAGACTCCGGATCGATCACTATAATGCCGGCTTCCGTGGCATTGAGCATGGTCCTCAAGCGCTCTTCGCTCTCATGCAGTGCTCGCTCCGATGCCAACAGCGCCTCTTCTGATTCCTTGCGCCGGTCGATTTCTGCCAGTAACAATTCCCTGTTTTTATGAAGATTCAGAAATATTTGAACCTTACCGATGAGGATTTCCGGAACGATGGGTTTGGCGATGAAGTCTACCGCGCCGGTTTTTATGCCCTTGATCTTGTAAAATTCATCCTCGTGTATGGCGGAAACAAAAATCACCGGTAGGTCTTTGCTGCGCTTCTCCAACCTCATCAATTCAACCGTTTCAAAGCCGTCCATAACCGGCATCTGAACATCGATGAGGCCGATGGCAAAATCATGTTCCAGAATTTTCTTGAGCGCCTCGTTGCCGGAGGTGGCACGGACAAATTCTACCTCCAGATCAGCCAGAAGCATCTCCAGGGCAACCAGGTTTTCCACCCGGTCGTCGACAGTCAGAATTTTAGGTCGTTTACTCATTTCGAGTCCCGTCATCGATAGAGCCACACGCGCATCAGAGAAAGCAGCTTGTCAATATCCACAGGTTTGGCCAGGTAGTCGTTGGCGCCAGCCTCGATGCATTTGACGCGATCTTCTTTCATCGCCTTGGCGGTAATAGCCAGAATGGGCAGATGCTGGAAGCGGGGTTGCGAGCGAATGCGGCGCAGGGCTTCATACCCGTCCATGATGGGCATCATGATGTCCATCAGCACCATATGCATATCCGGTTCCTTGTCCAGGAGCGCCAGGGCCTTCTGGCCGTCAGCCGCCTTAAAGACCTGCATACCCTGTTCTTCGAGGACTTTCGAAAGGGCAAACACATTGCGCATGTCGTCGTCCACCATCAAAATCTTCTTGCCCTCAAAAATCGTTTCGCTGTCATACAAGGTAGAAATCATCGCTCTTTTGGAGGAGGGCAGGTCCTTAATCACCCGATGCAAGAAAAGTGCCGTTTCATCCAGCAAGCGCTCCTGCGATTTCACTCCCTTGACGATAATCGAAGACGCATACTGCTGCAACTGGTATTCTTCATCGTGGGTGAGGTCTTTGCCGGTATAGATGATGATGGGAGGGATGGTGATCTCTTTAAAGGTATCGAGTTGCTTGAGTACCTCGAATCCGGAGATATCCGGCAGTTTCAAGTCCAGGATGACACAATCGTATGCTCCGGTGCGCAACTCTTCGAGGGCATCCCGACCATTGCCCACCGATTTGGTTTCGACATCGCCGTTGCCGATCAGTTCGGCGATCTTCCTGCTCATCACCGGGTCATCTTCCACAACCAACAATCTCTTGACATGGCGGCGGATGACCTTCTCAATGCGGTTAAAGGCCTGGTTCAGTTGCTGGAGGCTGACCGGCTTGCTCAAGAAGCCGATCGCCCCTTTCCGGTAGGCCTCTACCGTTTCCTGTTCGATGCTCATCATATGCACCGGGATGTGGCGCAGGTCGGGATCGCTTTTGAGCGTCTCTAATACGGTCCAGCCCCCGATGCCGGGCAGCCTGATATCGAGAATAACGGCATCGGGCTTGAACCTGGCGGCCAATTCCAGGCCGGATTCGCCATCGGCGGCATGGAGGCACTTGAACCGCCGCTCATGGCAGAATCGATGGAGGGTTTGCGCAAAATGGAGGTCGTCTTCGATCACCAGGATCACCCGGTCATCGGCCTGAATCGTGTCGCGGTCATCGGCGATGGCCTCACCAGGCGGTCGCGTTGGTGCCGGCCTGGCGGCCACCGGCGTGATCGCCCTGACTGCCGGTTCATCGGAAGGCATCCTGGCGGGCCGGTGCTTCTCGGGAAGATAGAGAGTAAAGGTCGCCCCTTCGCCTTCTTTGCTCTCCACCGTGATTTCACCGCCCAACAGTTTGGCCAGCTCGCGGGAGATGGAAAGCCCGAGACCTGTGCCTCCATACTGGCGTGAGGTGCTGTCGTCGGCTTGGAGGAAGGCCTCGAAGATGAGCATTTGTTTGTCATCGGCGATGCCGATACCGGTATCGATTACCGATATCGCTACGGCTTGGAGCGGATCCAGGCCGCTGCGCCTCAGCAACACGCCTGGTTGCGGCCGATGGAGGTCGAGGGTAATGCTCCCGGCGCGGGTGAACTTGATGGCGTTGGCGATCAGGTTTCGCAAAATCTGATCGAGCCGCTGCCGATCCGACGCAATGGTCTCGGGCAGCTTGCCACTGAGTCGGGTGCTCAACTCGAGACCTCTGGCGTCCGCCTGCGGTTTGAATTCGGCTACCAGGTCTTCCGCACACTGAGCCAGGCTGACCTCTGCGATGTGCAGTTCCATGCGCCCGGCTTCGATCTTGGAAAGGTCCAGGATTTCGTTGATCAGGTTGAGCAGATCGTGGCCGCTGTGGTAAATGATCTCGGCCGACTCGATTTGTCGATCATCCAGGTTTTGCTGTTTGTTGGCCGCCAGCTCCTGAGCCAGCAGGAGCAGGCTGTTTAGGGGAGAGCGAAGCTCGTGGGACATATTGGCGAGGAATTCGGACTTATAACGACCGGTGATTTCCAGCTCCTTCGCCCTCCGTTCCAAGTCTAGTCCGATCACTTCCAATTCCCTGTTCTTGACGGTGATGCTGTTTCTTTCCTGCTCGAGGGCATGGGTTTTCTCCTCGAGCTCTTCATTGGTGGCTTGCAGTTCCTCATGCTGGGTCTTCAGCAGCTCCTCCGATGCCTGCAATTGTTGCGTCTGTTCTTCCAGCTCCTCATTGGCCGCCTGCAGCTCCTCCTGCTGTGCTTTCAGCTCCTCTTCCGAACTCTGTAACCGTCGGGTGTGCTCCTCCAATTCTTCATTGGCTGCCTGCAGCTCCTTCTGCCGCACCTGGAGCTCTTCGGATTGCTGCTGGGTCACAACCAGTACTTCGTGCAACCGGTCTCGCGCCGATGCGGAATGGATGGCAATCGCGATCCGTTCCCCCACTTCCTCCAAAAAGGCCTTATGGTCTTCGGAAAACTCCTCAAAGGAGCCCATCTCCATGACCCCCAATGTGGCGTCACCGAACACCAGCGGCATGACCAAAATATTTTTGGGCCGTCGTTCTCCCAGCCCCGAGGTAACGGTGATGTAGTTCTCGGGGACCTTGGTGAGGAGGATGGGTCGCTTTTCCAGGGCTGCCTGGCCGATGAGGCCTTCCCCAACTTTAAATTCATTGGCAAGGTTTCCGGGCGCTTTGTAGGCATAGCTCGCTGCCAGACGAAACAGGCCGCTTCCGTCCTTGACATAAAACGCACCCACCTGGGCGCCAAGGTATACGGTTACGTAGGTGATGACCTGGCGACATAAAGTTTCCATGATCTGTTCGCCCCGCATGCGGTCATCGAGATCGGATTGACCGGTTTTCAGCCAGTTGTGCTGTTCCTGGGCCGCCTTCGCCGTGCGCAGGGATTTGACCGCCTCGCGGAAGCTCTCGTTGAGTACGCCGATCTCGTTCTTAGGGGTCTTGATGTCCACCAGGGTCAATTCTCCGCCGGCGATCTCCCGGGACCACTCGGTGAGCCTGCGGACGGGCCGGACAATGCGGCCGGAGACAAACAGGGCAACGAGTATGGCCAGCAGGGCTGCACCGCATCCCAAGCCTGCCGTGACCCAGAGCAGGGAGACGGTCGGGGCCATGGCTTCATCAGCATCCACCTTCGAGACGATAACCCATTGGAGCCCTTTAAGAGGAATGGGGGCATATGAGACCAGGATCTCCGTTCCCCGGTAATCGGTGTTGATCCCTGCGCCTGACTTTCCTGCCAGAGCTCTTCTGACAGGCTCGGTGCCCACCCCGTTATCTTTTACGGTACCGGACAGGGAAGCCCTCAGCGTGCGGTTCACCGGGTCGTTGAAGGAATCCGATCGCAGACGCAGGTCCGGGCCTGCCAGGATAGTCTCGCCTGTGCGCCCCATGCCCTCGCGCTCCGCCATCCGCTGGTTGATGTGGCCCAAAGGCAGGCGGAACACCAGATAGCCCAGGCAGACGTCTTCCCGGTAGACCGGAGTGCCCATAAAGAGAGCAACCCCGTTCCCATAAAGGGCGGCATCCGCCAACAGCACTTCGCCCCGTTTGACCCCTTTGAGGGCCTGGTAGAGACGACCCAGATTGCTTTCCCGGTAAGGCTCAGAGGTCAGATTCACACCGAAGTCCGGTCCCTTTTTTTCCGAATAAAAGACATTCCCCTCGGGGTCGATGAGCAGGAGGTCCTCGTATTCCTGGACCCTTATGTAATTCTTGAAAAAATCGTGATCTTCCCGATGAACCGCGCTGTAGGCGCTGCCGTCTTGTGCATCCAGGAGGTCGGGTTTTTCCAGATAAAGATTCCGCAGTTTATCAGAATCCAGAAATTTGAACGAAGTCGCCATGTCCACCATATCGCTCTTGAGGCTTTCCATCTGGGAAATATTCAAGGTATCAGCTTCCCACTTTCTGAAGAGGGTCAGGAGGATGTTCGCCTTGATCTCCCGGACCGCCACCAGCTTGTCCTCGGCAAATTGGGTGAGGGCCTCTTTGGCGCGTGTATAGGAGATGACGCTCACCAGGATCATGGGCGCCAGGGCCAGTACCACAAACCACGCCAGCAGCGTGCCCCGCATGCCTTGAAAAAAGGGGGAGCGATCGGCTTCGCGCCCCGTTGTCATCAATTGTTTGGCGTCCATGTCGAAATCTCCCGTCTCGCCCGGTCGTCAATGGTTCCCATTAGTACAACGCCGCATAAATAAGTGCCCACTCACCACCCGTCATGCCCGCGAAGGCGCATGGCCATCAACTTAAGGTCTTCAATTCAAGTACACCAGCCAAATCCCGGACAGAACCCTTAAGTTGACGCGCATGCGCGAAGGCGGGCATCCGGGCCTTACTTCTGGATTCCCGCTAAAGGCCTGCGGTAATCATGACAAATGCAATGAGCCAGTGTTCTTAAACACGCTCTCAGGCTCTTTCATCCAGTGCTTTGCGAACGGTTTCGGCTAAATTTGCCATGGTTACGGGCTTCATCATGAAAGCCCTGAGTCCGACAGCCTCTGCACTCTCTCTGTCGATCAGGTCGCTGAACCCCGTGCACAAGATGATGGGGATATCCGGCCGCAGAGAGAGGACCTGTTTAGCCAGTTCGGCGCCAGTCAATCTGGGCATGGTCTGATCCGTGATCACCAGGTCAAAGCCGTGTGGGTTGCTGCGAAAGAGCTCAAAGGCTTCCCCACTGTCCGTTGCGGCAGTCACATGATACCCCAGATTTTCCAGCATGCGTGCGGCCATGTCTGATAGGGCAATCTCATCATCGACCAGCAGTATGCTTTCCTTGCCCGTGGGAACTACTGTGGAAGAAATTGGCTCCGTCTTTTCTTCGGTCTCTTTTTCCCTGGGCAGAATAATCTCGAATGCCGTGCCGTTACCAACCTCGCTTTGAACTCTGATGGCCCCCCCGAGCCCCTTCACGATCCCGTGCACCACGGCCAGCCCCAGCCCCGTACCTTCCCCCTGCCCCTTAGTGGTGAAATAAGGATCGAAGATGCGATCGAGGACCGAGCTGTCGATCCCCCGGCCCGTGTCCGAGACGGTTAGTTTCATATACGGACCGGGGTGAAGGTCGGGCAAATAAAGGGCTGAGGCCGCATCAAGATCGACGTTTTCCAGGGAAACGCTAAGGACTCCTCCCTGTTCGCGCATGGCGTAGTGGGCATTGGTGCAAAGATTCATGATGATCTGGTGGATTTGCGTCGGATCGGCAACGACGATTCCCGAGGGGTCGATATTCTGGCGCATATCGATGGTTGAGGGTAAAGAAGCCCTGAGCATCTTCAAGACTTCCTTGACAATCAAACCCATCTGCAACGGCCGCTGTTCCTCTTCGCTTTGCCGGGCAAAAAGGAGAATGCGCCGGACCAGATCTTTGGCGCGATGGACTGCTTTGTTCACTTCTTCAAGATTCTTGATCTTCAAGCTCGCATCCGAACCGGCGCTCATCATCGTTAGTTCACTATACCCCAGAATAATGCCCAAAATGTTGTTGAAATCGTGGGCAATGCCTCCGGCCAGGGTGCCGATGGCTTCCAACTTCTGAGCCTGCCGAAGCTGAGTCTCCAGACGCCGGCGCTCCGTTTGGTCGTTGCCGATGCAGAGCACTTCCACAATGTTGCCATCCTGATCGCGAACTTCCTTGTTGGTCCAGGAAATCCACACGCGTCTGCCATTGCGGCAAATGATCTCGTTTTCGAAGCCGGCATACCGATCCGGGTGATGCTCCATCTCCCGACTCATGGCAGCCGGATCGGAGCCGCCCGGACCGTCCGGCAAGATCGTGCCGGCCATCTTGCGGCCGATAATTTCGTGTTCGGCATAGCCGAAAAATTGTTGAGCATACTCATTGAAGAAGGTGATCTCCCCCTGATGGTTCAGCCGTAGAATAATGCTGTTGGCGTTCTCGACCAGTTCTCGATATTTGGCTTCGCTCCTGCGCAAGGCTTCTTCCGCCGCTTTCCGTTCGCGGATGTCCCTGGCCACCAGCACGGCGCCAGGGATCACTCCGACGCTGGTGCGAAAGGCTGCGCCCGAGAGCAAAACCGGGATGTTTTCGCCGCTCTTGGATTTAAACCAGGCCTCCCGATTGTTGAACTCTTGTGTCCGGGAGGTTTCCAGCTCGCGAACCCATGCGGAATAATCTTCGCCTGCCAGGATGTTGACGATAGACATGCCGATTATTTCATCCTGCCGGTAGCCGAGCAACGCCATGCACGCGCCGTTGACCGTCTGGATGATCGTCTCCCGCGAGACCACCATGACTGATTCGGTCATGGACAGCAAAATGTTTTCCAGGTAACTCTTGGATCGCTCCAGCTCAATTTTTTCCAGCAGCTCCCTTTTCTGCTCATCGAGCTGTAGAAAGATCTCGACTTTGCTGAGCAGGATGGCAGGATTATAAGGCTTGGTGATGAAATCGACCGCGCCCGCTTCGTAGCCCTTGAAGACATGGAAATCGTCTGAATACACGGCACTGAGAAAGATGATGGGCAACCGGCGGGTTTCTTCCCCACTCCGCAAGTATTCGGCAAGTTCGTAGCCGTCCATGAGGGGCATTTGCACATCGAGGATCGCCAGAGCAAATTCGTGGTCCAGTGATGCAATCAAAGCTTCGTTGCCGGAAGTGGCCTTGATGATCTCGGCCATGGTTGGGCGCAGTATCTGCTCCAGCGCAAACAGGTTTTCCGGCTTGTCATCAACAATCAGTATCTTCTGTTTCACCTTACGTTCCATGGAAGCCCTTTCCTTGCATGCCCTTTGTTAAGTGTTACGCCATTCGGTCGAGAATGTTGGGATGCTAAGAGACTATCTCAAAACTCGCTTTCACCGTCACCCCGGCGGAAGCCGGGGTCCAGAACCCCTCGAAAAACCTGGATTCCGGCTTTCGCCGGAACGACGATCAACGGCGTCTGGGCCATTTTGAGATAGTCTCTAAGAAACCTCCCAGCCTCCCCGCTTCCTGGCTCGCGCGGGTTAGTAGGCAGGTTGCCACCTGCCGTCTTTGACTTTGACAACATGGATCGAGCGGATGCCGTCGCCCTTTTGATCGAAGGACATCATCCCGGCGGTCCCGCGCCAGATGCCCATGGTGGCAAGCCCGTCGCGGATCTTGCCGCGCTCCTCCTGAAGCTTCTCCGGATTGCCCGTGATGGCCTTTTTTTTCATGATGTCCGCAATAAAAAGAAGGCTGTCGTGGACCACCACGTCGTATTGCTCAGAGTCGCAGTTCATGCCTGGGTATTGTTCCTGGCACGCCCTCTTGAAGTTCCGGACATAGTCCCGAACCTTGGGATTTGGATCTTCCGGGTAAAACAGGCTTACGGACCAAAGACCCTCGGCCGCTTCTCCGGCAATCTCAATGACTTTAGGGTTGGCTGCGCCGCTGCCGCCCATAATCGGCTGTTTCAGGCCTTGTCGTCGAATCTCTTTGGCGAGATGCCCGGTCTCTTCAGGCCAACCGGCGATACAGATGCCGTCCGCTTGATAATTGCTGATCCTCTTGACCAGGGCGCTGAAGTCTTGCTCTCCCGGCCGAAAGGTTAGGGGGTCGTTCAGGTTGAGGATTTCGACGTTGAGGTCCTTCATGATCGTCGGCCAGACTTTTCCTGCAACCGTTACCCAGGTGTCCGATTCCTGATCGTTGATGATCACCACTTTCTTGATCCCGAAAGTCGTTGCCCAGCCTTTCACCACCGGAGCCTCTTTCTTGTCCGAGGTCACGGTCATACGGAAAGCATAGGGGCGCTTCGCCAGGTCACTCAGCCCGGGCTTGGCGGCGGCGGTGGCGATAATTGCAACTTTCGCGTCGCTGGTGACGGCCGAGAGCGCTTCAAATTCCTCGCTGAAATGGGGGCCGATGACCACCATGACCCCCTCCTGTCCGGTCATCCTTTGATACATGGCCAGAGCCTGTTGCGGGTTACCGCCCGTGTCCAGGATTACCGCATCGAGGGGGGTCCCCGTCACTCCGCCTCGTTTGTTTACCTCCTCGACGGCCATTTTCATGCCGACTGCTTCCTTCTTCCCCCAGTCCGGATTCGGCCCTGTTATGGGGGCCAACAGCCCCACCTTCAACGTCCGTGGCTCTGCCGTCACTGCCGTCGCGGCAAAGAGGATCAAAGCGATAGCGGTCGATACCAACAATATGCTGGTGATCCTGCGTCTCATGGTTTGGCTCCTTCCTTTCCCTTGCTTCGAGGAACTTCGAAGTACGGCTCTGTTCAATAAAGTGACCACAATCCCGACGCGTCATTCCGGTGACAACCGGAATCCAGAGAAAACAGCCTGGATACCGGCTTTCGCCGGTATGACGAGCTGAGCTCGGACACTCATCTATGCGGAGCCGTACTCAAGGACAAGCAGATTGCCCCCTTCATCGTCCACCATCAGGGCCTTCATGCCGTCAGAGTTGCATCGGCAGACTTGCGGGCGGAGGGATGGCTGAGCGGAAGATAAAGAGTAAACGTCGAACCCTCGCCCTCTTTGCTCTCCACGGTGATTTCACCGCCCAAAAGTTTCGCCAGCTCGCGGGAGATGGAAAGCCCGAGACCCGTGCCTCCATAGAGGCGTGAGGTGCTCCCGTCGGCCTGGTGAAAGGCTTCGAAGATCAACAACTGCTTGTCTTCCGGGATGCCGATGCCGGTATCGATTACCGATATAGCAACGGCTTGCAGCGGATCCAGGCCGCTGCGGCTCAGCAACACGCCTGGCCGCGGTCGGCAAATCTGCAGGGTTACGCTGCCTTCCGGGGTAAACTTGACGGCATTGGAGATCAGGTTTCTCAGAATTTGTCCAAGCCGCTGCCGATCAGACACGATTTTTTCCGGCACATCAGCATCGGATCGGGCAGTTAACGATAAACCTTTGGCCTCCGCCTGCGGTTTCAATTCGGTCACCAGGTCTTCAGCAATCCCGGCGAGGCTGAACGCTTCCCTATGCAGTTCCATGCGTCCGGCTTCGATCTTGGAAAGGTCCAGGATTTCGTTGATCAGGATGAGCAGGTCCTGGCCGCTGCGGTAAATGATCTCGGACGATTGGATTTGCACCTCCTGGAGATTCCCGTTCTTATTGGCTGCCAGGTCCTGAGCCAGAAGGAGCAGGCTGTTCAAGGGAGTGCGCAATTCATGAGACATATTGGCGAGGAATTCGGACTTATAGCGACTGGTGATTTCCAGCTCCTTAGCCTTCCGTTCCAGGTCCAATCGAATCCCTTCCAGTTCCCGGTTCTTGATGGTGACGCTGTTTCTTTCCTGCTCGAGGGCATGGGTCTTCTCCTCGAGTTCTTCATTGGTCGTTTGCAGCTCTTCCTGCTGGGCCTTCAACCGCTCTTCCGACGCCTGCAGCTCCTCCTGTTGCGCTTTCAGTCGCGCTTCCGAAGCCTGCAGCCAGCGGGTCTGCTGTTCCAGTTCCTCGTTAGCCCCCTGCAGTTCCCCTTGCTGGGCCTCTAAGTTTTTCGCCTGCTGTTGGGTGATCTCAAAGGCTTCGCGCAATTTGACGCGCGCCGTTGCGCTATGAACCGCGGCGGCGATGGCGCCGGAAATCTCCTCCAGAAAACCCATTTCCCCCTCACTCAATTGCTCTAAAGAGCCGAGCTCCAGCACTCCCATGACCCGGTCGTCGTAGAGAAGTGGGGTCACCAGAATATTCCGCGGCCGGGCTTCTCCTAAACCGGAGGTGATCGAAAGGTAGTCGTCCGGGACGTTGGTCAATGTAATCGATTGCTTTTCCAAGGCCGCCTGGCCGACGAGACCTTCACCCCATTTGAATTGGTTCGAGAGGTTCTTGCGTGTCTTATAAGCATAGCTGCCCTTCAGTCTTACCGTTTTCTCGTCATCGCTCACATAAAACGTACCGATTTGAATGTTAAGGTAATTGGCGATATAGGTGATGACGTTGCGGCAAAGGATCTCTATCTCCTGTTCTCCCCGCATCCGGTCTTCGAGCTCCGTCTGGCCGGTTTTGAGCCAGCTGTGGCGTTCCCGCTCTTCCGCCGCCAGGCGTAAGTTTTCAACCATACTGTTGAAGGCTTCGGAAACACGACCGACCTCGTCTTTGGAAGTGATGGGAACACTCACGTCTAATTCACCTCTTCCAATTTGTGCGGCTCCCTCCTCCAGTTTTTGCAGCGGCCGGGAAATCCGAAAAACAAAGTAGGAGCAACTCCCAAGAACCAAGACCAGGACAGCGGCGAGGAGGATCGCGAGCATCCGCGTGAGGGCATGCGCCGCGGCCAGCGCCTCCGCGGCCGGCTGTTCAACAAGAACGACCCAGCCAAGCTTCTTGCTGCGCACTCCTGAGTAGAGCATCTCGACGCCGTCCGGTTCCGCATGGGGATGCATTTCAGGGGGGCCTGTCTCTCCCTCCAGCACATGGCGAAAATGGGGATGGTCGACAAAGCTTTCGCCGACGAGCACCCTGCTGTAATCCGGATGATCGATCACCTTCCCCGTCTCATCGAGAACGATGACCCGACCCTGTTCACCGACCTTGATGGATTTGATCCCCACCAGCAGATTTCTGACGGAGACTTCAGCCATCAGCACTCCCGTCACGGCATCGCCCTTCGGGTCGAGGATCGGCATAGACAGAATAAGACGTCGGGCGCCTTCCAGAGTATTCCTGACTGGTCCGATAGTGTTCTTGTTGCGCGCTGCCTGAAGAAATGCCGGGTTTTGTGCCTGATTGGTCAGCTCGTCAGGCAACACCACTTTTTCCCGGGAGACCCTCATCTTCTCATCGCCTTGCATATCCAACAGAGCTACCGAAATGACGTCGGGTACTTCCTTTTCCAGCGCCCCCAGGGCCCACTCCTGGTCGATGGGATCCATGCCGGTTAAATCCGTCACGCGCAAGACCAGGGCAATGCTGTCCTGAACATCCTGGATGGATTTCTCCGCAAGCTCTATGGCGTGGGCCGCCACCTCCCCGTTGGCAAATTGAGCATCAGCGAATAATGCTTTCTCAGCTCGTTTTATGTC
>JADGQM010000176.1 GCA_017881795.1 Syntrophobacteraceae bacterium | reverse complement strand
GTGTCCTGGACAGGACCTGACGGTGTGCGACAACTCGAGTTCATTCCATCCTGAAGTCTTCATAAGAAAATTTCCACACAGCATGCATTCTTTCAACCCGTATGAGCAAAATATTCTGATGCTCTTCTACGATGGATTATTGTGATATAAACGGGGCCAGGGCGCAGAGACAAGGCAAGAGACGCAATTCACACATTGGACAGTTTCCCACACATGAGAAAACGATTGCTGCTCATCACCCCGGAGAATCGTGAAATTCATGCTTACCGTAAAAAGCAGTTCAACAACTTTGTTCAAATCACCATGCCGTACCTGGCGGGTTTTGTTGATGAACGTAAATATGACATTACCCTTATCGATGAATACAATCAAACGATACCCTATGGACGGAAATTTGATCTGGTGGCGATCACGGTCAATACGCCCAATGCAAGCCATTGTTACAGGATCTCACGGAGGTTTAGACAAGGCGCAGTAAAGGTTGTGATGGGTGGACCCCATGTGACTCTTGTGCCCGACGAAGCCGAACAGAACTGTGACTATCTTATCGTCGGCGAGGCGGAGGAGACCTGGCCGCAGTTCCTGGAAGCCTTCTATGATGGAAACGCTCAACGCCGCTATACGTGCGGTGAACCTCCGTCTTTACAGGGACTGCCCGTTGCAAGAAGAGATTTGATAAAACGGCGGATGTATACGAAAGGGGCTGTCTTTGCGAGCCGGGGCTGTCCTTATAACTGCAGCTATTGCAATCTCAAGCAGATCTATTGTCCTTCTTTCAGAATGCGGCCGATTCAAGAGGTGATTGAAGACATCAAAACGATTGAACAAGACTATTTTGTCTTCTGGGATGACAACTTTTTTGGTGATATCGAATATGCCAGACAATTGATGCACGAGCTCAAGCCACTGCGAAAAAAATGGGCGGCCCAGGTGACAATCGACCGATGTCAGGATGAAGAGCTGCTCAACCTTGTCAGGGAAGCGGGCTGTCTTTATCTGTTTATCGGCTTGGAGTCATTTTCCGCGGAGAGTCTTGCCAGCGTAAATAAAGAAATCAACAACGTGGTTTCATACCGACAAACGATCCAATTGATCCATCGCTGCGGTATTTCCGTCTGGGCGGGGATTATGTTTGGATTTGACACAGATGATCAAGACGTCTTCAAGGACACGTTGACAGTCTGTGAACGATTGGGCATTGATGGAGTGACCCCGAGTATCCTGACCCCGTTGCCCGGCACGCCAATCTTCGATGAACTGAAAAATGAAGGCAGATTACTGTGCTCTGACTGGACCAACTACAACGGCAAAACGCGAGTCGCATTTCAACCGAAGAACATGACGGCCGAAGAACTATACAACGGCTATATGGGGTTCCGAAAACATCTTTATTCGTTCCGCTCAATTATGAAAAGGCTATCCATTTCAAGGACGAATGTGATGCATAATCTTATGATGAACCTTGGCTACAAGTTGTCATTATAAATGGATCGACGACTGGCCGCCCTTCCTTATGCATTGATCCGGGCCGGATCATGATCAGACGGCAAAGGCCTCCCGATCGGGGAGGCCTTTGCCGTTACCATGGAGATAAAACAGTTATGTCATTTCGTGCTGACGTGCTGGCGATCGTGCTTCTGTTTATAGATCCGCTCGCTCGCGTTATCGAGCTCCTTGTTGAGTTTCTTCCGTTCCCTGGCGGTCAGTTTCCCGTCGGACTTCATACGCGCTTCGTCCTGTTTGATCTTTGCTTCCCGAGCCTCGAGCCTTCCGGCCTCCTTGGGGGTGAGCTGGCCGCTGTTGATCCCCTGGTCGATCCGCTGCTGCTGATTCTGCATGCGTTGCTGGATCCCGGGATCATCCGTTCCATACGATTGGGATTGTCCCAAAGGCAACACCCGCGGACAGAAGAATGGCCATTCCTGCGATGAACGTGAGCTTTACAACCGATTTCATGACTAGAGCCCTCCCGGGGAAAGAATTTGAGCATTGTTGATAACGTTAACGCCTATTCTATCGGTCGGGTTGACATGTTCTTCAATCAATTTACAAATTTACATCATTTCTTTACATACAATGGATGCAAGTGTGATTTGTTTCTTAGAGTTCATGCTATTTCTGTGCTTGTTTTATATCCTTTCACGGGTAGTCAACCTGTTATTGAGATATGCGTTGTATATGGTATATCTATTCCGTTATCTAACGTGATCCTGGTCTCACAAATGGAGGTTGTTTATGAGAAGAAGATTTGTTTCAGTCGTGATGAGTGCCGTGATTGTTGCATTGTCTTTATGCATTCTGACTGCAGCCCCGTTAAAAGCTGCACCCCCGACGATGGCCGATGAGAGAGCAGGGCACCCGCGTATTGTGGCTGCAATCCATTCTCTTGATGATGCGATTGCCTACATGAATGCGGCCCCGCATGACTTTGGCGGCCATAAAGCAAAGGCTATCGAAGAATGCCAAAAGGCGATTAAACAGCTCAATCAGGCCCTGAAATACAGAGAGGTGAAGGACACCCAGAAAATGAAGGGAAAGTAGAAGAGGCACTCTGTCCTGTTAACCATGAAAAGGGGGTTGCAGCCGAAAGCCGCAACCCCCTTTTCATGATAGTGATGACAACGTTGATTGCCATGATTTATTACAGGTAAGGGACGAAACCCTCACTTTACGAAACAGGCAAATCGTTCATCGAACTTGCCCGGGGTGAATTCGATGAAATGATACTCTGCGGCGCCGTGAATCATGAAAGGGTCTTTTTTCATGATCGCCCGTGCCTCATCGATACCGACATTGGCAAGGATCGCACCCCCGATCCTGGGGTTCTGAGGCCCGGAGCAGATGAATTTTGATTGTTTGAACTGATCATCCAGAAACTTTCGATGATCAACAAGCAGGGAATCGATCACATCGAGTGGTTTGATATACTTGCTTGTAATGATGACCATGGCTTGATCCTCCTGACAGTTGTGATTAAAGACCTGATCCCATTTCTCTGTTTGTGAATCCGCCGGCATGTTCTCTCTTCGCCTACTTCACCCGGATCGACTCGATGATCACGGTGTCGAGGGGGCAATCCGAGGAGAATGGCCCTCCCGGCCCGGTCTTTACACTGGCAATGGCATCAACGACATCCATGCCCTGGGTGACCTTGCCGAAGACCGCGTATCCATAATCACGGGGGCTGTGGTTGAGGGCGGTGTTGTTTTTGAGGTTGATGAAGAACTGTGAGGTAGGCGAATCCACACCCGAAGTGCGGGCCATGGCCAGCGTGCCGCGCTCGTTTTTGAGGCCGTTTGCGGCCTCATTCTTGATCGGCGGCCGGGTGGGCTTCCGGTTAAAGTATCGGTCAAAGCCGCCGCCCTGGATCATGAAGTCCCAGATCACCCGATGAAATATCGTCCCGTCATAGAACCCGGCATTGGCGTACTTGATGAAGTTCTCAACCGTGACGGGCGCCTTGTCCTTGAAGAGCACAGCCTCGATCACACCCTTGTTGGTCTTGATCACAATAGTCGGGTCGCCCTTGCTGACGTCTTGCGCGAGCGCCAGGCCCGCGCACAACGGCATCATCAACGCGATCAACAGCAATTTCTTCATGCGGTTGCCCCCTTTGCTTAACCTCAACGATCTATTCAATGTGCGATTTGGCTGTTTTGATGGCGAGATCTTTATTTTTTGTAATGAATCTCCACTCCATTCCTGTAGTGTGGATCCCGGCTTTCTTGTCCTGGCCTCGGCCGTAATACCAGTGCCCGAAGCGCTCGACGGTGGAAAAAGGATGATTACGAGTACAGAGGATGCTGCAGGGGATCGTTTTGAAATACACCGTTTCTTCGGGGTCTTCGTTGCGAACCAGGTCAGCGGGCAATTCGATTTGCGAGACATCGATGCCTTCCGCTTCCTTTTTGTCCAGCCAGTCTGAAATGGTCATGACGCTTCACCTCGATCAGGTTACTTGATGCTCATAAATCCGTTTAGGCATTGGCGTGTTCGATTTTCAACTGCCGGATCAAAAAACGGTCCAGCCGGTTCGCAAATGTCTGGCGGTCTGTCTTGTCGTATGTTGTCGGACCGCCCGACATCATACCGCCGTCACGCAACTCTTTAAACAGGCCGCGCATGGCCAGGCTGTCCTTGATATTGTCCTGCGTATAAAGTTTTCCCCTGGGGTCGAGTGCAAACGCTCCCTTGGTGACCACCCGGTCGGCAAGCGGGATATCGGCGGTAATGACCAGGTCGCCGGGTTGTGCAAGCTCGGCGATGCGATCATCGGCCACGTCCGCGCCTGCGGGGACCTGGATGATGGTAATGCCCGCCGACCCCTCGACCCTCACAGGTTGATTGGCCACAAAACAAAGGGGCACGTTCAAGCGCATCGAAGCCCTGATCAATATATCTTTGATCACGTTCGGAAATGCATCTGCATCGATAAAGATCCGCATTTAATTCCCTTGCATATTATTACCCCGGCAATGGATCCTGTCAATACGAGGCAATGTTTTATTCATTGAGGACCTCCTTGACCCGGCCGACGAGACCGCTTTGCAGGCGCACCTTGATGCCGTGGGGATGTGTGTCGGATTTTGTGAGAATATCCTGGACGATGCCTTCGGTCAGTCTGCCCGAACGCTGATCCTGTTTCTGGACGACCTTGACGCGAGCCCCCGCTTTAATATCTGCGCGATTGTTTCCACTCATGCCTGTTTCCCCGGGTGTGCGGAAGTCAGCACCGCCAGTTTCATTTTTCTCGGGAGCCGCTTGATCCTGTATTCCAGGCGGCAGGCCTCGGCCTTTCCCATGGCTCTGCTTGTCGCCAGAAGCGTCACGGGCAGCCGCGCCCGGGTGAATCTGGAGGCAATCCCCCGGTTGTGGGCATCCAACCTTTTTTCCATATCGTTGGTGACGCCGCAGTAAATCTTCCCATCGGCGCAAAGAAGGAGATAGATTACCCACGATTTACTCATTGACGATTCCTGCCATCGCCCCTGGGGCTTGCCGCCGAATTTTGCGGCGAGACTCTCCCGCTCATCCCAACGCCCGCAGGCCCCATCCAGTTCCTCTTCCCGTGCCCTCAACCGGTTAAGAAGCATCCGGCATCGAGATCGCTGGTCAGCCAGGACCATGACCGGGGGCGCCCCAGAAAAATCACTACCCTGATCTCCCTCTCCCTTGAGGGGAGAGGGTTGGGGTGAGGGTGAATAATCCTTCTCCTCAAGTATTTTGATGCGCAATCATGTCTGATTTCCTTGCCGGGAAGCCCCGCCGTGTGGGCGGGGAGCTTCACATTAGCGGTGGATCAAGCGCTTCTCCTGGAGCAGTTGCGCTCCAACACCAGAGTGAGGTGTGTCTGTAATAAAGGGATAATGTGTCAGTTATGTTTACAATCCTGCGTATGGCAAAAAAATCAATTATTCCAATTAGTAATCTGACTCTGATCTTCTTGCCCAGTACTTATTGTAAAATGAATTTACAATGTTTTTATCTTACTTGGAACTTCTATATGTAAAACTTACCCGAAATCAGCTACTTAGTAAATTGGCTTACTATTTGCTACCTGTATCTAGGTGCCGCACTTTGTGATATGTTCCTGAGAATATCTCATAACCCACTGAATTAACTCTGCGTTTAATTCATCAGTTCTGTTCGCTGTGTTTTGGGAGGTGTTGTATTTCATGCATCGCTTCTCGATAAGTTCACCGTGCGTCCGTTCCCTCATCGGAATCGTCGCGTTTTTCTTCCTCCTTCTCATTCCATTGGGAGTTCAGCACGCGCATGGAGCCAGTCTCACTTTAGCCTGGGATCCCAACCCGGATGCGAATCTGGCAGGTTATAAAGTTTACTATGGTACTGCCAGCGGCAGCTATTCCATCGTGGTCGATGTGGGTAACTGGACGAGTCTCACGATCTCGAGTCTCGAAGCGGGCAAGACCTATTATTTTGCTGCGACGGCATATGCCGCCAGCGGTGAAGAGAGCGGTAAGTCTGATGAGATCCGCTATGATACACCGGTGCCCGTCAGCAGTTTGTCATCGACGGCGCAGGCATCGAATGGTAAAAACAGTTACACGATCAATGCGTCGGCCGGGCCCGACGGTTCGATTTCACCTTCAGGAAACATCACCGTGATGAGAGGTTTCAGCAAGACATTTATCATCAGGCCCCAATTTGGCTATAGAATTAGCCGGGTGAATATCGACGGGGCATACATAAACTATGTGACTTCGCACACATTTAAACAGATAAACGCCAACCACACGATCAGGGCGGAATTTGAACCCATTTGGAACATATATAGAAAGAAGATTATTCCCTCTCCCTAAGGATTTCCGCCATCAGCCCGGCTCGCAGCTGAAAACGATTGCACGCGCATGCCCCGCAGTTTGCTGCGGGGTAAGCGAGCATAATAACAGGTAATCCATTCCTTGAGTTTCTAAATTCCTGGCACCTCGGTGCGAGGAATTTTCATTTTGCGGCGAGACTCTCCAGTTCATCCCAACGCCCGTAGGCCCCATCCAGTTCCTCTTCCAGGGCCTTCAGCCGGTTGCTGGCCCTGTTTATTTCATCCGCGTCTCTGCTGACATAGAACGCGGGTGAATTCAGCGTCTCCAGCAGGCGCTCCTTCTCCTGCTCCAGGGCTTCGATGATGAGCGGCAGCTCCTGCAGCTCCCTTGTCTCTTTATAGGAGAGCTTCTGCTTTTCTTTCGGAGGTTTTTCCTTTTTCTGTTTCTGCTCTCTCGATGCCGTCTTCAACGGCTCATCCTGCGCCGCCCGCTGCCGCAGCCAGTCGTCATAGCCGCCCACATATTCCTGCAGCCGTCCCTTGCCTTCAAAGACAATCGTCGAGGTCACCACGTTATTGAGGAACGCACGGTCATGGCTGACCATGAGGATCGTGCCGCTGTATTCGAGGAGCCGGTCTTCGAGGAGTTCGAGCGTTTCCGCATCGAGATCGTTGGTCGGCTCATCCAGGACCAGGACATTGGAGGGCAGGATGAAGAGCTTCGCCAGGAGGAGGCGATTGCGTTCACCGCCCGACAGGGAGCTGACCGGCGACAGGATCCGGTCCGGCGGGAAGAGGAAATCCTGGAGATAACCCATGATATGCCGCGAAACGCCGCCCACGACGATCATGTCGTTGCCATCGGCGATGTTTTCCTTCAGGGTCCTGTTTTCGTCGAGCTGGGCGCGAAGCTGATCAAAGTAGGCGACCTGGATCCCGAGCCCCAGGCGGACCTTGCCCTGTTGCGGTTCCAGTTCGCCGAGCAGGATCTTGAGGAGTGTCGTCTTGCCGGAGCCGTTGGGTCCGATAATGCCCACCTTGTCGCCGCGAATGATCGTGGTGGAGAACCCTTCCACGATCTTGTTGTCACCGAAAGCGAAGTGAATCTCTTCGGCTTTCACAACCAATCGGCCGCTGCGTTCCGCCTCCTGAATCGTCAGCCGGACATTGCCCGTCTGCTCCTGCCTGTGCGCCCGCTCCTGGCGCATCTTCACCAGCACGCGCACCCGGCCCTCGTTGCGCGTGCGGCGGGCCTTGATTCCCTGCCGGATCCAAGTCTCCTCCCTGGCCAGTTTCTTGTCGAATTCCTGCCACTGCTTCTCTTGCGCATCCAACAGGGTCTGACGGCGTTCGAGGTATGTGCCGTAATCGCAGGGGAATGACATCAGGCGCCCCCGGTCGATCTCCACGATGCGCGTCGCCAGTCGCTGGAGAAACGCCCGATCGTGGGTGACCAGCATGAGGGTCTTGTCGAACTTCAGGAGGAAATCCTCGAGCCAGAGGATGGCGTTGATGTCCAGGTGGTTTGTCGGCTCGTCCAGGAGCAGCAGATCCGGGTCGCTCGCCAGGGCCTTGGCCAGAAAGACCCGGCGCTTCATCCCCGCCGACAGATATCGGAACTCGGCATTCTCGTCCAGCTCGGTCCGGGTGATCACCGTTTCCACCCGCTGATGATAATGCCAGGCGCCGGAGGTCTCCAGCCGGTGCTGAACCTGTTCGAGCTTTTTCAGCAGGCCTTCATCGCCGCTCCGGGACATCTGCAGGGTGAGATCGTGGTATTCCCGGAGCAGATCCAGGTGTTCCCGGCCGCCGGAGGCGACTACATCGTAGATCGTCCCTGCCAGGTCGTTGGGAACGTCCTGGGGCAGCATGGAGATCCGGACTTCACCGCTCCGGATGATTTCGCCGGAATCCGGGGTGATGTCGTTCATCAACAGTTTCATGAGGGTGGACTTGCCCGACCCGTTACGGCCCAGGAGCCCGATCCTCTCGCCCGCCTCGATCTGGAGCGTAGCACCGTCCAACAGCCGTGGCCCCCCGAAGCTGACTGAAACCTCATTGATCCAGATGAGTGCCATTCCCTCTTGCCTGTGAAACAGTTTTTCCGTTCGGGGGGGCGTCACCCGATCGATCCCCGTTCTTTCAAGGGCGCTGCAGACATTCCCGCACTCTGCCTACCGGCAATGCCCGCATTTGTAAAGGATAAGTTGCCTTAAAAAAATACCTTGCATTCCTGTAAAAGATGCCTTATGATCCCTATCACTTGATGTGCAGCACGTTTTTTGTTACCAGCAAAGTACAGAAAAGTCGACCGCACAAACCATAGATGGCAAGTGCGGTTTTTTTGTGTGCAAAAATAGATTCCCAGCCGAAGTTTATCGGCATAATTTTATGGTTCCTGGAGGAACCCAACACAAGGAGTAGTAAAGATGTCAGAAGGAAAAGTAAAGTGGTTCAATGATTCAAAGGGCTTTGGTTTTATCGAGGAGGACGGTGGCAAGGACGTTTTCGTTCATCATTCCGCCATCCAGGCAGCGGGTTTCAAGTCGCTGGCCGAGGGTGATCGGGTAAGCTTTGAAGTGGTCGCAGGCCCCAAGGG
>JADGQM010000480.1 GCA_017881795.1 Syntrophobacteraceae bacterium | reverse complement strand
ATTTAAAGATTGGCCATTTTTATTATTTGTAATTAGGAAATACTTTTTCTTGGCTTCAAAAAACAAGATGTATTCTTTTTCTTTTAATGCATATTGCTGAGGATAAACAATAATTGTTGCATCCTTATTTTTTAACAGGAAATCCGCCATTTTTACAACGAATTTTTCTTCAACAGGCAGAAGTGAACCAAGTCGCATTTCCCATTTCAACGAAAGCGATTTCTCAATTTCAGTTTCTGCAGCAGAAGGGGCATATCGATATCATCAGTCGTAGCGGCGAACACCTGTTGACCCTCATCAACGACATCCTGGAGATGTCGAAAATCGAGGCGGGTCACGCCCGGTTGAGCCCGGTGGATTGCGACTTCGATACTCTGTTGACGGACATCGAAGCGATGTTTCGAGTGCGCGCAGAAGAAAAGGGGCTGCTCTTCGAGGTGAATCGAATCGGGCCGGGGCCCCGCTATCTGCATGCGGACAGCGGCAAAATCAAGCAGGTGCTGATGAACATGCTCGCTAATGCCGTCAAGTTCACGAAAATGGGCGGGATCACGATGCGCGTGGGAAATTTAGGGGGATCTCCTGAGCGGTTGGTTGACGCCGCTGCCGGTCGCACCCGGGTCCAGGTGGCGATCGACGTGGCAGACACCGGCTGCGGGATCATGCTTGAGGAGATCGGCAAGGTCTTCGAGCCTTTCGAGCAAACCCAGAGTGGTCAGCATAAGGGCCGCGGCACCGGCCTGGGGATGCCGATCAGCCGACAATATGCCAGGATGATGGGAGGCGACCTTACCGTAGAGAGCGAAGTGGACAAGGGCAGCACGTTCCGCTTCACGTTCCTGGCGGAAGCCGCCGACACCTCAAAGTTCGAGGCGAATATCGCCAGGCAATCCAAACGGGTGATCGGCTTGAAACCCGGCGGCCCGACGCCTACAGTGCTGGTCGTGGACGACAATGAAGCCAATCGTGAAATGCTGCGATGCCTGCTCGAAACGGTCGGTTTCGAGGTGCGTGAGGCGGTTGACGGGCCGGAAGCGGTAAGCCTCTTCGAGGAGTGGCGACCGGCCCTCGTTTTGATGGATCGCCGGATGCCCGGGATGGACGGTCTGGAGGCAACCCGTGCCATCAAAGTCAGTGCCGGCGGGCGGGACGCGCGGGTGGTGATTGTCAGTGCGAGCGTCCTCGGCTCGAAAGAGCAAGACTGGTTCAACGTCGGCGCCGATGGTTTCATTCCCAAGCCGTTCAAGGAAGAGGAGATTATGGCTGTGATCGGTGAGTTGCTCGGCATAGAATTCGTTTATGAAGAACCTGGAGCTGCGGTGGATTCCTCGGCTGCGCTGCTCTGCCTTGCTTCGGACCAGGTCACGGCGGGTCTGTGCGCGGAGCTGATAGAAGCCACAGAATCCGGCAACTTTTCACGACTCCTCCAGTTAATCGAACAGCGTATTATGCCGGAAAACCCCTCTATGGGGCAGAAGCTCAGACAACTTGCGAAGAAATTTGATTACGATGCAATTGTGCGGATACTGAGTCGAGGAGATGACCATGAGTGACACGTCGTCCGATGCCGAGCGTATCATGGTAGTCGATGACACCCCTGAGAACCTGACGCTGTTGAATGACATGCTGCGGCACGGAGGCTACCAGGTATTTGCGCTGCCAAGCGGGGAGATGGCTCTGAGGGCTGCGGCCAAGAACCCACCCGATTTGATCCTGCTCGACATCAACATGCCGGGACTGAATGGCTACGAGGTCTGCAAGAGGCTCAAAGCCGACGAACATTTGGCGGAAATACCCGTTATTTTCCTTAGCGCCTATAACGAGACGGAGCACAAGATCACCGCATTCCAGGCGGGGGGTGTGGATTACATCACCAAACCGTTTCAGTCCGAAGAAGTCGAAGCGCGAGTGAGAATTCACCTGAAACTGCGGCAGCTCCAGCGCGAACTGCACGAGCAGAACCTGAACCTGGAGAGCCTCGTGGCCCAGCGGACGCGTGAGCTCGAGGAAGCCTACGAACGGCTGAGGCGCCTCGACCACGTCAAGAGCGATTTCCTGACCATGATCTCCCATGAAATGCGCACACCGCTCAACGGCATCCTCGGCCTGGCCCAGATGGCCATGGACTTGGCGCCGGAATCTGCCGAGCGCACCGAGTTGTGGGAAATGTATGAAATCACTCGCCGCCGGGTGGACCGCCTGCTCGATGATGCGGAGACCTTGAACTCACTGGATTCAACTCGCGACCACACACAACTGAGCCGGATCTCCCTTGGCGAAGCCTTCCATGAGGCCGAGCTGATGGCGGCTCCCAGCAGAGTTCTGGCGGATTTTCCCTCCGGTTTTGCTTCAATTTGTGTGCTGGGTGAATATTCGTTGCTGAGGCGCGTCCTCGAGGCCCTGATCCAACTGGCGGCATGTTTTACTTCGGCAGGGAATACGGTGAATGTGGCTGGGACCCTGGAACAAGACCGGGTACGCCTCGACTTCGCGCTGGATAACCTGCAGCTTTCCGAGGAAAAGGCAGTTGGTTTCTTCGAGATCGACTCGTTGGCGCGCTCGTCGTCCTTGGCCGAACCACTTGCTTTGGCGCCGGTGGTGGCGCATCGGATCATCACCCTGTTCCGTGGCGATGTCCGCTTCATCAGGCAAGATGCTG
>JADGQM010000175.1 GCA_017881795.1 Syntrophobacteraceae bacterium | reverse complement strand
CACACCCCGATACCGAACCACCCCTGCTGGGCATCGAAAGAGTTTCCATGAATTTTGGGGGTCTGCATGCGCTCCACGACATCAGCCTGAGCGTTCATCCGGGTGAAATCGTCGCTCTCATTGGCCCAAATGGGGCAGGCAAAACCACGCTTCTTAACATCATTTCCGGGCTGCTTAGACCCCAGGAAGGGAGTGTTGTTTTGCGAGAGGCGGCACTCACGAGACTCGCTCCTCATCAGATTGCCGCCTCCGGTATTGGCCGCACCTTCCAGGCAACCCAGATTTATCAGCATTTTACGGTCCTGGAAAACGTGCTCCTGGGGCTTCATCTGCACGGCCGGGCAGGTCTTTTCGCCGCATACTTTCATAGCCCAGGACAACGCCGCGAAGAAGAAGAGCTCCGCAGCAGGGCATCGGGCCTCTTGGAAGAATTCCAGCTCGCTGACAAGGCGCTTCTGCTGTCCCAGGAGCTCAGTCTCTTCGAGCACAAACTGCTCGAGTTGGCGCGAGCATTGGCTCTTTCCCCGCAGGTGCTGCTTTTGGATGAGCCAGCGGGCGGCTTGAACCCAAGAGAGACCGAAGCTCTGGTCGATTATGTCTCGGGACTGCGCCGTGATGGTTTGGGGATCATTCTTGTCGAACATGATATGAATGTGGTCATGTGCCTTGCCGACCGCGTGGTCGTGCTACAGAATGGCTGCAAAATCGCCTCGGGAACACCCCGAGCAATTCAGCAAGACCCAAAGGTCATTGCTGCCTACCTGGGAAATAAGAGGCCCAAGTAACGGGCAGGACAGGACGGTGGCCTTTTTCGTATTTTTGATGTTGTTCGTGTTGTTCGTGTCTTTCGTGGTGAAAAACGAGTCGTTCGCCACAGGCACAGTATGACCTTGAAGTATGGAGGGCTGTAGCGATTTGCTAAGAGTTAACGGGCTGTCGGCTCAGTACGGATCCATGCCGGTGTTGCGCCGCGTGACCTTCCACATTGAAGAGAGGGAAGTGGTCGCGCTGATCGGCTCCAATGGCGCGGGAAAGAGCACCTTGCTGCGAGTCATAAGTGGGCTCCACCGGCCCTCGGAAGGAGCGGTCGAATTCGCGGGGACTCCCATTCAGCAAATGGCGCCGGAGCGCATTGTGCGCCTGGGGCTCGTCCAAGTCCCGGAAGCAAGGCAGCTCTTCCCGAGTCTTACCGTTCTCGAAAACCTCGATTTGGGCGGCTACCTGTTTGGTCGCAAGCATATTGCCGAGCATCGCGAAAAGATGTTTCAGCTCTTTCCCATCCTTTTCGAGCGGCAGCGTCAGAAGGCCGGGACGCTGAGCGGCGGCGAGCAACAGATGCTTTCCATTGCCCGGGCGCTCATGGCAAAACCACGGCTTCTGCTTCTGGATGAACCCTCCCTCGGGCTTGCGCCGCTTGTGGTTGAAGAAATCTACCACACGCTTGAGGCGCTCCATGGTGAGGGGACCACGATTCTGCTGGTGGAGCAAAATGCCATGGGAGCGCTGGAGATTGCCGAACGGGCATACGTTTTGGAAACTGGCCGCATCGTCCTCTCCGGCAAAGCGAGCGAGTTGATGGAACATGACGATGTGCAGAGGGCCTACCTGGGAAGAGACTACCAGCATAAATGGGAACGATAGAGGGCAGAGCTATTGGATTAAGGGATTTAGGAATTGAGGGATTGAGGGATTGAGGAATTAAGGGATTTACGATTTCTTACGCCGCAAGCTGGAGATTATCCTGGTTTGGCAAACCCAATCCCTGAATCCCTCAATTCCTGAATTGTTAATTCAACAGCATTGACGATAGAGGGGGACCCCATGGCGCAAGGATGGAGCGATTACCGATCACGCGATGAGATTCGCCAACTGCAGAGGGAACAATTGCAGATGACGCTTAATCGGGCCTATTTCAACGTCGATTTCTATCGGAGGCGCATGGACGGCCTCGGCCTTTTGCCCGAGGATGTGGCCACACGAGATGACTTGGCCAACTTCCCCTTCACCACCCGGCAGGATCTGGCAGAACACTACCCTTATGGGCTTTTTGCCGAGCCGCTGAAGAGCATCGTCCGCCTGAAAATCAGCAGCCCTGCGTGGCTCGATCAGCGCCGGCCCATCGTGATCGGCTTTACCCGCCATGACGTCGCCATGTGGCAAGCGCTGATGGTGCGACTTTATCAGCAACTGGGGATTACCGAGCGGGACATTGTCCAGGTGGCCTTTAATTTCAGCCTCTTCCCGGGAGCCTTTACCTTCAACCACGCAGCAGAAAGCCTCGGGGCGACGCTGGCGCCTTCGGCCACCATCTCGGCTACCCTGCAATTGCAGATCATGCAGGACTTTCGCTCTACGGTCCTGGCCACCACGGCGGCCTTTGCCCTGCATATGGCCGAAACCATGGAGCGCCAGAGCTTAGATGCAGCGAGCCTCTATTTGCGGCTTATTCTGCTCGGGCCGGATCCCCTGACCGAAGACACCCGCCAACGTCTCGAATCCGCCTTCAAGGTCCCGGTCTACGGACTCTATGGGGTGAACGAGATGGTCGAACCGGGGGTGGCCGGAGAGTGTCCTGCTCAACAAGGGCTGCACCTTGCTGAAGATCAATTCTTCGCCGAAATCGTTCATCCCACGACCGGCGAACCGGTCGCTCCGGGTCACGAGGGCGAGCTCGTGCTCACCACCCTCACCACCGAAGCGTATCCCCTCATCCGCTATCGCACCAGGGACATTACCGTGCTCAGAGAGGCACCATGCGCATGCGGCCGCACCTCGGCGCGACTTGCCCCGATTCTCCGCCGCACCGACAATCGCATCTCGATCCGCGGAATTCCGCTCTACCCGGAACAGGTCGAAGCCCTGTTGCGAGGAATCGATCCCTTCCTCGAGGACTTCAGACTGATCGTTTACACCAGTCACGGCATTGGCGAACAGCTTGAGATTCACTTGGTGCGATCTGCAAATCACGACTTTCCCGGCGGCAGCCGTTCCCAGTACCTCGAACTTACCCGAAGCCACATTCGGCGCGCCTTGGGCCTTGGCGCGCGGGTACAAATGGTTGACGCCGAGCATTTGCCCAAAGAGGGATTGACTTACAAGACGGTCTTCCGGAGCACCGCCCCGCTCCACCAGTCGTGAACCATAAGGAGTCGGCCAAAAATAAGGAATCTTTTTTACCACGAAGAACACGAAGGACACGAAGTGATTCCTTCGTGCTCTTCGTGTTCTTCGTGGTTTGAAAAAAGGCTGAAATGAGTGCATGTTGTTTTTGGACAGCTCCTAAGCGCAGCATAAGAGCGTATCCAAAAAGAAGGTGACTTTGTTCGCCCCACGGTTGATCTATTCTTCGTCGAATCCCGGTCGAACGAACGATCTGGCTTTGGGGAATGCTTCTTCCGTCGCTTTCCGAAGACGATCAAGGCGAACCAGAAAATCCATGATCCGGTCTTTGCGTTGAGGGAAATGCCCACGCATTTGCCACCACGCAGCGATGCAACGGTCGATGGCAAGCAATGCCACTTTCGCCGAGCCATCGGCATCTCTGGGCATATCTTCCAGGGATGCCGGCAGCGCTTCGCGTTCTTGCCGAACGGCTCTGGTGATCTTTGCACAAATGAAGGCGTGGTACCAGAGGATGACCTCTTCGATATCGCTCAACTCTGCAACTTCCGGTTTAGAGGCAACATCAGAAAGTCCGAGTTGTGTCTTCAACTGCTCTGACTCAAACCACTTTCTCACCCGCTGCATGTATTCCCTTGCCTGCCGGACAAGCGTATGATCTTCTACCTCCCTTTTAAGGCGTGCTCTCGAGGCCTCGTTTTCCTCCGAGATGAGGGCATCGAGATCTACTCCGGCCTCTTGAGCCATTTCCCTGAGCAGTTCAAGAGCCGTCTTCAGGCTTTCTTTCAGCCGCTGCCAGAATGCCTCGTTTTCCGGATCATGTGAAGGATAGCCGCTGGCTTCGTCTTGTTCCATGGCGAAGACCGCACAATGGGCTGTCATTGGGCAGCGCTCACACCAGCGGTCGCAATAGTTGTGTATCCCCGGGGTGAGTTTGGGGTTGTCAACGATTTCCATTATTCTGCCTTTATCCATAATCGACGAAGATCAACGCCTTTCATGTAGGCTTTTTTTGACAGGATTAACAGGATTTGCAGGATTAATGATTCGCTTCCTGATAATCCTGATAATCCTGTCGAAAAATGGGAATTCCTATACTATCGAGTTACAAGTTACAAGTCTCGAGTATCGAGTCTGGTTTCGAGTCTCGATTTGAGTGTTTATCTACTGGAGCGACAGGCAGGAAGCAGAATCAGCCCAGGAATCCCTATCGAGTCTAAGCGAACAGGTCCTTTGCGGTCAATTCCAGTCCGATGGTATCAATCGAAAAAGCTTCATCTCCCTCGTATGATTCGACAAAGCCTATCTGCCCTTGGGTAAACACATATTTTTCGACGAGCTCGTTATCCGGGTCTACCAGGAAGTATTCCAAGACCCCAAATCTACGGTAGAGCTTCATCTTCTTACTGCGGTCCTTCTTCCCTGTGGCTGGAGACAGCACCTCGAATACCACATCCGGTGCGCCGAATATGGCTTTATCCTGAATCTTCTTTTCATCGCACACCAGAAAAACGTCCGGTTGCACTACCTGATCATCTGCCAGAACGACATCTGTTGGGGCGATAAAGAACTGGCAATGATGTGCTTTTCCCTCCAAATAATTCCCTACAAGGCGATAGATCTTACCTGCACTTCTTTGATGCTTTGTAGATGGCGCCGGAGTCATATCATAGACCTGTCCGTTTATGATCTCACAGCGCAAATCATCCGGAAAACCCTTGTAATCTTCATAGGTGTATGAAGTCTGGTCCATTACAGGATGGGTAGCCATCTTCCATGCTCCTTGTTCACCATGTTGAGGGTTGGGCAGTTTCAGCCGGGTCTAAAGAGACGAAGTTCCAGCGGCATGTCGAAGCTGGCCGACAAACCCCTGCCGTCCTACCGTGTCTCTGTCGAGCTCTGCCTGGTGATCTCAGTAGGTTGTCAATGGGCGTAGATTTCAGCCATCCATATCTTAAACTTTGTAGCGCTCTTTGAATAGCTGATACGCTTGGGCATCCGAATTCTGCATGCTCCCCATTTTATATGAAATTACTCCCGTCATACCGGCGAAAGCCGGTATCCAGGGTATTCTTCTGGATTCCGGCGTACGCCGGAATGACGCAGAGGACTTTCATGCTTTGTTGTGACCCTCTGGGTCATTGGGGTTAGCGAAAAGATATTCCTCACGGGGTGGACAATGGCAGACGTTAAGTTCATAGCGATGAGCTCCTCATGCCGACAATCTCCATCAACTTCCCAAAACTTGTCACCACGTCATACTTTACGTGTTCTCGGTTGATTCTGCGGTTGATTTCCTCGAAGAACTTGCGTGCGCATTCTATTTTCGTTTCTTCAATGGCCCGCAGCTCCATGGTGGACATTGATCCCTTGGTCTCTGCCACAAAGTAGATGTGCTTGACCGAACCTTCCTTGAAGGAGATGGCCCAATCCGGGTTGTAGTCACCCACAGGCGTTGGAATCAGGAAACCACGAGGGAGTTTTACATACACCACAACCTCCGCGCTGGTATCGAGCTCCTTGACGAATTCACGCTCCACCTTTGAGTCGGTGACAACATAGTCGTAGATGTGGTTCTTTAGCTTCTCACCGGCCTTGGTGAAATCCTGCTTGCTCTGACCTGCGGTGAAAATATCGATGTCGTGGCGCTCTGCGATTTCGTCATAGCTCAGGCGTTCGATAATGATGGTTGCCTTTTGCTCGTTTATCAGGCGGGTCGTTTCGGCGATAAAGTGTTCAGGGTTCTGCTTGAACTGCTTGAATATAGCGGGTTGAACACCACCAAGAATTTCGGCGATGGTCTTACGGGTCAGTTGCGTGTTGTCTGCCAGCTTGCCCAGAAGGTCGTACTTGACCATCGAGCTAATCGAGGCGTTGTATTGTTCCGTAGTGGTTTGTCTGACTTCAAATCCCTGGCCGGCCTTAAATTGATCATACGTTGCTTCATCGACTTGCTCGCCCCCTTGTATGGTGTACTGCAGAGGGGTCACTCTTAGTTCTTTGTCCAGTGTGCTGATGCTGTTGCGGACGAGCTCACTCGAGTCGAACTCGACACGATAGACGGCCTTGTGATTGATGCGGTTCCAAAGCTCCTTGAATTCCTTCTTCTCGAAATTGGTGTTCAGAGGATTGGTCTTCGACTTGCGTTCGTCTCCCACATCCGGTAACTGGGATTCGCTGAATACGCTGTCGATCAGTCCGAAGATCTGCTCGGCATGCGGCGCGAGCTCAGGAGGCAAAATAGCCAGGCTGCCGTTGGCCTTGGCAGTGTGATAGGCCACAGCAACTTGATCCGCATCGTCAGTATAGTCGTTCTTCAGCAGGTATTTGTAGATCTGCTTGGCCATAAACGGTGTAATTTCCAGCGAGCCAGTTTCGGTCGTGATCGTCTTGCCGGTGAAATAGGACTCGTCGGCCTTTCGCGGACGCGCCGAGAGAGAATCGCTGATCTCGCGCTGCAGGTTGGCCACAAAATCCTTATAGCTTTCGCTGGCCACTACGGTCAGGATGTTGATGTCATGCACGGTTGCCGCGTGGTCCATGCGATCACCGTGCTGGTTGACGGACAATCTCAGGCCGCGTCCCACTTCCTGTCGACGCGAAATGGTGTTGTCGCTGTGCTTGAGCGTGCATATCACGAAGACGTTGGGGTTGTCCCAACCTTCGCGCAGCGCGGAATGTGAGAAGATAAAACGGACGGGCTCTTCAAAGGACAGCAACCGTTCCTTGTCTTTAAGAATCAGATCGTAAGCATCGACATCATCCGACTGTCCAGCCTCTTCACCACGAGTCTTGAAGCTTGGATCGGTGAGCTTCTTGGTTTTCCTGTCAATCGAGAAATACCCGTCGTGCGTGCGGGTCACCTGAATGCTGGCCAGGTACTGGCGGTATCCTTCATTATCCAGGGCGAGCTCACCCAGGTACTCGGCTTTGAGCTGCTCGTACTCCTCCTCAAAGATATGGGCATACTCTCCTTGTTCGTCGGGCTGGCTGTAGTCGCGATACTTGACCACCTCGTCGATGAAGAAGAGCGAGAGGACCTTGATCCCTTGTGAAAAGAACCGCTTTTCTTTCTCCAGGTGCGCCCTGATGGCCTCGCGGATTTGAATTCTCCGGATCGTCGCTTCGGTAACATCGCCGGTCGCATCACCGGCCGTCAGCACATGACCGTTTGTGAATTCAACGGTGTCTTTGTTCGCGTCAATCTGGGCAATCACAAAACCGCGATACTGGTCGAGCTCGTTTGACTCGACGAAGAGGTCTTTGCCTTTTTCGAGCCGTTTTACGGTGCGTTTGATGCCATTGCCTTGGCGCACTTCTATCTCTATACGGGCCACCGGTGACTTTTTGGATATTTCGATGGATTCAAGATAGAGATAGGCATTGGTTCCCGCCAGGCCTTTCACAGCTATGCCGCGTACAGCAATCTTTTTGACCAGCTTCTGGTTGTAGGCATCCAGCGCATCAAGACGATGAACCTTGTTGTGAGTGGTCCGGTGCGTGGCCGAGTAGCGCAGGATCATCAGCGGTTTGAACTTGGATAGCGCATCCAGTGTCTTGGCCCCCTCCATTTTCTGCGGCTCATCCAGAATCACGATGGGGCGGTTGCTGCTGATGACGTCGATGGGGCGGCGTGACTGGAAGTCGTCCAGTTCGTCATAAATCCGGCGGTTGTCCTTACCGGTGGCATTGAACGCCTGGATGTTGATGACCATGACGTTGATGCCCGCGTCCGACGAAAAGCTCTCCAGATGGTGCAACTGTTTGGAGTTGTAGATGAAAAAACGGGCCTTCTTACCGTAGCTTTCGGTAAAATGCTCAGCGGTGATTTCCAAGGACTTGAACACGCCTTCCCGGATGGCGATGCTGGGCACCACGACGATTAGTGGACCGACGATGCGCATCCTGCTCGCCGAAGACGACGCGCTGTTGGGCGACGCGCTGCAGGTCGGCTTGCGCCAGGCGGGCTTCGATGTCGACTGGGCGCGCGATGGCATTGCCGCCGAGAACGCGTTGGCGGACGCACCCTACGCGGCATTGGTACTCGACCTTGGCCTGCCGCGGCGTTCGGGAGATGAACTCCTCGCTCGCCTGCGGGCGAAGAACGAACGCCTGCCAGTGCTGATCCTGACGGCACGCGATGGTGTGGATGATCGCATCCGCGGCCTCGACAGTGGTGCCGATGACTACCTCGTCAAACCCGCCGACCTGCATGAAGTCGCCGCCCGGCTGCGCGCGCTTGTGCGGCGTGCACGCGGCGAGGCGTCGCCGAAGCTCCGCGCCGGCGAGATCGGGCTCGATCCCGCGAGTCGCGAGGTGACGTTGCGGGGCGTTCCCGTGTCGTTGCAGCCGCGCGAATTCGCGCTGTTGCACGAACTGCTACTGAACGCCGGTCGCGCGCTGTCGCGCGAACAGCTCGAGGAGCGGCTCTACGCATGGGGCGAGGAAGTCGGCAGCAACGCGGTCGAGGTGCATGTGCATCGGCTGCGCCGTAAGCTTGGCCCGAACGTGATCCGCACGGTGCGCGGAGTTGGCTACCTCGTCGTCAGGGACCCCCGTGGTTGAACGTCCCGGTGCGCCATCGCTGCGCAACCGTATGCTGGCACTCGTACTCGGCGGTGTCGCCGTCGCGTGGATCGGCGCGGCAGTGTTCGCGTACCGCGACGCACGGCACGAGACCGACGAACTCCTCGATGGCTATCTCGCGCAGTCGGCCGCGCTGATCGTCGCACAGGCCGGCGAAGACCTCGACGAACTCCAGCTCGAACACGCGCCGCAGCTACACCGTTATGCGCGCCGCGTCGCCTT
>JADGQM010000174.1 GCA_017881795.1 Syntrophobacteraceae bacterium | reverse complement strand
TGTTATTCCGCCGCCGTGATCGTAAAACAGTGCGGCTCTCCAAGGGGCTCGGGGATGGAAGCACTGCGTTGAACATGAAGCGCATTGTTAGTGAGGGTGATAAACCGGGAGAAGAAGTAATCGTTGGCTACTATGTCGCAAGGATTTCGTGAGGAGGTAGGAGGTGGGAGGTAGAATGAGGGAGAATGCAACGAGCTTTGAACAGTTGATCGTCTGGCAGAAGGCGCATTCGTTTGTCTTGGACGTATACCGTATCACGAAGAATTTTCCAGATGATGAGCGGTTTGGTCTGACTCAGCAGTTTAGGCGCGCAGCAGTTTCCATTGCGGCGAATATTGCGGAAGGTTTCAGGAAGAGGACAGTAAACGACAAGGTGCGGTTCTTCAATATTGCGGAAGGTTCTCTGGAGGAATGCCGCTATTATCTGCTCCTGGCTCGTGACTTAAGTTACCTGTCTACAATCGAGAATCTGTGGTTGCTCTCCACAGAGGTTCGAAAGCTATTGCTCGCCTATCGCAAAGCCATTCTCGCGCCGGAAAAGCCATGAATTCCACCTCCTGCCTTCTACCTTCTGCCTCTTACCCTCCGCTCTCTACCTCCTCCCCCATCCTTCCCGGCTCAAAAGTCACTCACGATGAACTGGGGGACGGCGTTGTCGTCGGCCGCGAACCGACCGGCTACGTCAGTGTCTTTTTCCGCAGTTATGGTGAGCGACAAGTCCCGGCCGAATCCCTTCGCCAGGCGGCGGACCGGTTTGACCAGCTTGTCCAGGGCATGGCGCCGGCTTCTTCGGAGCGGATGGAGAAGCTCTGGCTGGCCATCGAAGCGGAAGAAATCCCCCTGATGGAGAGTGCGGCGATACTGACATCTGCCAAGGTCGATTTACTTCCGCATCAAGTGGTGCTCGTGCATCGCGTGGCCAATGCGCGACCGAAACGATTTCTCATTGCTGATGAAGTGGGACTGGGAAAGACGATTGAAGCGGCGCTCATCCTTCGGGAATTGGCGTCACGAGGAGAACTGCAGCGAGCCATTATGATTGTCCCGGCCGGTCTGGTTGAGAACTGGCGCAGAGAGCTGAATGATGTCTTCAACCTGGATTTCGAAGTTTGCGGCAGTGAAGGAGATGTGACTGATCGAAAGACCAATGCTTTTGCCAAACACAACCGCCTGATCGTTTCCGTAGATACCCTGAAGCGCAGAACCCGAGTCAAGAAACTGCTCGATGCCCCTCCATGGGATCTCGTGGTTTTTGACGAAGCCCATCACCTCAGCGTTTACCGTAACGGCAACAAGGTGAAGAAAACAGAGAATTTTAAACTTGCTGAGGATATCAAAGCTCATTGCCGGGACCTTCTGTTACTATCCGCGACACCTCATCAGGGTGATCACTTCCGCTTCTGGATGCTGATTCGTCTCCTCAGTCCTGAGTTATTTGAGAGCGATCAGGATATGGTCCGGAACCGTCATCGCCTCAATGCGGTGGTGATACGTCGCACCAAGGCTGACGCCTGCGCTCAGGATGGCAGCCCGCTGTTCGTCAGGCGCATGGTCCACACCGAGGGCTTCAGCCTCTCGGTGAAAGAGAAGGAATTCTACGACGCTCTACTCGACTATCTACGGGATGGATACAACATTGCGGCTCAGCAGGGCAATAAGGGACAGGCTCTTGGTTTTGTGATGACCATCTTTCAGAAGATCGCGGCAAGCAGCTTCGCCGCAATCCGCTCAACTTTGCAGCGCCGCTTGCTCATGCTGACCATTCAGGAAGGTATCGAGCGTGACGAATTGCTGGATGTGGACGGCCGGAACCGGGTTTTCCAAGAGGCCAGAGAGATTATCCACGAAATTCATGCCCTTCCATGTGATTCGGTGGGTAATGCTCAGGTCGACCAGATCCTGGCTGACGCAAAGGTCCAACTTCTCAAGAAAAGAAACGAAGCCCAGGCGTTTGTTGCCGCCGCCGAAAGCTATTCCGATTCGGAACTTGTGGCCGGAACCCTGGAGGATTCGGCAGCGATGCTGGTAGCCATCGCCCTGCCCCAGGAGCGCCAGAGGATATTGGGGCTTTTGGAGCAGTTCCCATACGGTATTGAATCCAAGACCTCCATGCTTGTTCACGCGCTGCGTCAGATATGGCAACTGAATCCGGACGAGAAGGTGGTCATCTTCGCCACCTATCTAGGAACAGTGGAGGCAATCAAGATCCAACTCGACGAAGGCTTTCCCGAAAAGGGCGTGGATGTCTTGAAGGGCGGAGACCATGGGGCTAAGACAGCGGCACAGAAGAGATTTCGGCGCAAAGACGTTCCCAAGGTGTTGATCTGCACCGCGGCTGGGCGCGAGGGTATCAATCTCCAATTTGCGCGAATCCTGTTCAACTATGACCTGCCCTGGAACCCGATGGATTTGGAGCAAAGGATAGGAAGAATTCATCGCTACGGCCAGGAGTCCACGGCCCAGGTCTACAACCTTGTCGCTGCGGATACGATTGAAGGTCAGATATTCCTGCTTCTGGAAGAGAAACTTGAGGATATCGCCCGCGCCTTGGGCAAGCTTGATGAGCAGGGCCAGATTGCAGAGGACCTCAGGACACAGGTCTTGGGGCAACTTAGTAGCTGCCTCAGTTATGACCGGCTCTACCAGGATGCAATCAGCGATCCCACCTTAAAAAGGACGCGGGAGGAACTTGAAGTGGCGATGACGAACGCGAATCTGGCTCGCCAGGTTGTGTTCGAGCTTTTTCAGGATCTGGAGCGATTCAATCTTGGGGATTACCAGAAATTTGACGATCAGGGCCGGGGCATGCAGCGGCTGGTTGGATTTGTCTACAGAACCGCCAGGCTGTCTCAATGGGATTTCCGAAAAGAGGATGCCACCAAGTGGAGTCTTGTGCGCGACGGAAAACCACCCGACTATTTCACCACTGACCGTGACCGTGCTCTCCAGGATGAGAACCTTCAGCTGCTTGGTCTGGAGCATCCCATCATTAATAGGTTGATGAGGCATTATTCTGATCTTGATCCGGCAACTCGCGCCATTGCCGGTAGGGTTAAGGGCTTGGCCGGTGGGGGGCTGCTGACAATCTGGAAAGTCAACGCTCAAGGCAAGGATGGTCAGTCAAGCCACCACGTTGTTCGAATCGGAATGAACAAAGATGGTGACCGGGCTCCCTGGCTCGAACGGTTGGAGGACAAGATTCTAGGTATGGAGCCGCTAACGTCTGTCGCCACGGACAACTGGCGACGCATTGCCCTCGAAAAAAAGCAGCGGCTGCAAGAACTCTTACACAGAGAACTGAGTTACTCGGGGATCATCAACGATGAGATGTCTTACTCGGCTCTCCCTGTGGCGATTATTGCACTGGAAGATTGAATAACCGCCCCAGCCGCTATGGCTCCGGCGGCAATGGGGGTTCGAGAAGGAAGATGACTAATCAGCAGACTCGAAGCTTTTGTCCCCCAAACCCAGCAGGCAGGGTGACCCGACCCTGCTTTTTGTGTTTTTTGGGCTATTTCGCCATTTTTGTTGGGGATCGTGTTGGGGACGATTTCTTTGTTTTTCGTAAAACTGGAGCGGGAGACGGGATTCGAACCCGCGACCCTCAGCTTGGAAGGCTGACGCTCTAGCCAACTGAGCTACTCCCGCTCAAGATTGATCGGAATCTATCATGATCCAGCCGGTGGTTGCAAATGAAAAAAAGGGCATCGCCTGGTAATCCAGCATATGTTATGGGATCTCTTGCTCGCAAATCATTAATGAAAACCCGTGCACCCTCTGGCGCTTGCCCTGGTTCTGGTGTATGATCGTGACCTTGAGACGAACATCCCTGCGAAAGCGAGTGAATTTCTCACCGGAGAAAATGATCCGTCATGGAATACCTAACAGCATTTGAAAGGACTTGGAGGCAGCATGAACCATCATTATGATGACCTTATCCGTCGCGTGAATATGGCGGAGATTTTCAAGGCCCGCCGGATTGTGGATCAGGTGCTCAACCAGACGCATCTTACTTTCTATAAGAGGCTCTCCGAGGAGCTGAAGGCTTTCATTTATGTGAAGCACGAGAACCATCTGCCGACGAATTCGTTTAAAGTTCGAGGCTCGGTCAACTTTATGGCTCATGTTTCTCCCGAAATCGAGAAGCAGGGGATCGTGGTCGCCACCCGCGGGAACCATGGGCTTGCTGTGGCCTGGGCCGCACAAGAGCGAGGCATCTTCTGTAACGTCGTGGTTCCGGAAAACAACAATCCCGACATCAATGCAGAGATTCTCTCCTATGGTGCGCAACTGATCGAGCACGGAAGTGATTTTTACGAGGCTCAGGATTACTGTGAGGAACTCGCCGAGAACACCGGCATGTTCCACCTGCGCCAGGGCAACGAACCCTCCCTGATCAACGGGATCGGCACCATGGGGCTGGAGATTTTTGGCGAGCTTCCCGATGTGGACACTATCCTCATGCCCATCGGCGGGGGGACCGGCTGCTCGGCGCTGGCAAAAGTTATCGAAGGCATCAATCCAAAGGTCGAGCTCATCGGAGTTGAAGCCGAACGGATGCCATCTTTCTATGAGTCCTGGCGGAGCGGCAAGAAGGTCATCGTGCCGAGTGCGGATACGGTGGCAGAGGGTTTGGCTGCGCGTTCCGTTTTTGAGGTGCCTTTCATCATTTTGAAGGATCGCATCACCGACGTTATCCTGCTCACTGAAGAAGAGCTTCTGGAGGGAGTCCGCACGGCCCTGCGCTACACTCAAAACCTTGCCGAAGTCGCCGGTGCGGCGACCTTGGCAGCAGTCTTTAAGATCAAAGACCGCCTCGCGGGAAAGAAGGTGGTGGCAGTGATGACGGGGGGGAACCTGAACCTGGGCCGTCTCGCTCAGGTGCTCAGCTTGAGCTGAATCGTCGGAAGGAAAGCATCGTTTCTTTTCACGCGGAAGCGCGCTCAGTCACGACCTGATCGACACCATCCTTTTCCGAAAAAAGGACATTTACCTGCTCTTCGCTGCTCGTATCGAGCTGCAGGCCAACGAACTGAGCATAGATGGGGAGTTCCCGGTGCCCCCGGTCAACCAGCACGGCAACCTGGACTCTTCTGGGGCGGCCATAATCAATCAATGCATCAAGAGCAGCGCGGATGGTGCGCCCGGTGAAGAGGACATCGTCCACAAGGACCACCTCCCGGTCGTCAATTCCAACTGGCAGATCAGTGGCCTTAACCATGGGTTGGTTATGCAATCGTGTCCAATCGTCTCGGTAAAGGGTGATATCGAGGGTGCCGACGGGAATAGACAGATGATAGTTGTGGGAAATTACCTTCTGCAGACGCCTGGCCAGATGCACGCCCCCGGTGTGGATTCCGACCAGGACCAATTTCTGTCGATCCAAAGAACATTCCACGATTCCCCGAGCAAGTTCTTCCAAAGCTTTATGAATCTCAGCGGCTTGCATTACCACTTCACCACCACTTTTCCCCATGTCTTCTTCCTGTCGCTTGAACCTTTAACGATTTGGCAAAACGAAAGGGGCGCCTTCATCCAGGCGCCCCCTTACCGCCAACCTGTCTTAGATGTCAATGTATGGCGATAGAGCTACTAAAAGAGCCTCTTCACCCAAACCAGACTCAAATGAATGTTCACGTCATACTTGCAGAAGCGTTCAATACCATGTGGGTCCGAGATCTGCTTCAAATCCAGAAGGCGGTCGAATTCCTTCTCAATCACGATATTACAGAATTCAATGGGAATAGATCGGACAAAATCCAATTCTTCACGGTTCCACAACTGTTCGGCAATATCGCCAACCCCAATCTCCAGGGCATGGTTTCCACAGACCTTGTAGCAGGCTCCGCAGCTACAGCGGTGAATCGAATCAAAATCTATCGGGACAGGATGCCCATTGTCACAAAAAGGGCAAACAATAATGTGGGTCTGCATCGGCCCTCTTTCACTGAGAATTTTACTCAAGTTAAACTTTTGATGCTCCATTTTCACCTCATCGCTTAATAGCTATCTCGCAGAATCGCTTGCAATCCCTTCTGTCACGGTTGATCGGCTCGATCCTGGCAACGAAAGCGGATGACTCGCGGCGACTCGTTCGCCTATATATAAGGTGTTTTTCCTTGAAATCAAATGGGAACTTTGAAATATAAAGCAGAGCTTACGGAATCGGCCCAATAATTTTGGGGATATGTGCTTCTCCTGCCATGAAGAGTTAGCGATGCCATCAAAGAAAGAGAGCAGTAAGAACCTTCGGAACCCGGATATGCGGAACAAGGTTGAAGCGATCCTCCGCTTGTTGGATGAACTTTATCCCGCCGCCAAATGTTCGCTTGCCTTTCAAAACCCTCTGGAATTACTTGTCGCGACCGTGCTTTCCGCACAATGCACCGATGAACGGGTAAATCAGGTGACCCCAGCACTTTTCAAAAAGTACCCCACGGTCCGAGCCTATGCGCACGCGCCGCTGGAAGAGCTGGAGAACGATATCAGGTCTACCGGATTCTACCATAATAAGGCGAAAAACATTAAAGCCGCTTGTCAGATTCTGGATCAGCGATTTGGCGGCAAGATTCCGGCTGACCTGGACGCGTTGGTCCAACTTCCTGGAATTGGCCGAAAAACCGCCAATGTTATTCTGGGAAATGCTTATCAGATCCCCGGCATTGTGGTCGATACCCACGTGGGGCGCGTAGCGCAGCGGCTGGGTCTGACCGCGCAGAAGGACCCGGACAAGATCGAGCAGGACCTCATGGAGCTCATTCCCAAAGAACGATGGATCATCTTCTCTCACCAACTGATTCAACACGGGCGAGAACTCTGCCAGGCGAGGAAGCCAAAGACCGAGGTTTGCCCGCTGCGGCCTTATTGTGATTACGCTGCAGCACAACCTGTCTAAATAGCCGGCCTCACGAGTTGTGGAAAAAGCATAAGGCCGGTCACCTTGGCAACAACTCGGTGCGTTGCTAGAGCTGATGCCTTTTCAAACGGTCCTTGCCCGGACTGAGCAAAGACAACACCCCAGTATTCCCCATATGCTGCCATGCAACCTTCGCCGGTGTCGATAAGGGCGCGTCGCTGTAGGCGCTGACTGCCATCGCTGCCAACTCCAGGTCTTTTTCAAAATGAGGAGCGGGCAGCAACAATCCAATTGGGCCCGGATAATCGGAGACGCGCAACTGGACGTCGGTGCTCTCAGCCAGGGATTCCAGGCGCTTGTTATCCGCCTCATTGCGGCCAACGATGCACAGGCTTCCCTCCGGCAGGATGAAATGGCGCCCCCATTTGAGCAGCTCCACCTCTCGTGCGGCGGCGTCGGGAAAGTGTTTCAGGAGTGCGCCGAGCTTCTTGCCAAAGCCTTCCTTGGTGAGCACGCAACCGCCTCCCGGCTGCGGATAATCCGTAACCCCGTAAGCCTCGGCCAGGGCCATCTGCCGTTTTCTGGAGCGGCCGTTGATGTCCAGGAGGCGGTCGCGGTCGATCAGGCCCTCCATTTCCGGGATGGTCGGCGCAAGCAGCCTGGCGCTGAGCGGCCTAAGGATGCGCCCGGGATAGCCGGCCAAATTCTCAACGCTCCTGAGGGCTTCACGCCGCTGGCTCATGGGACGTTGCCCGAGCACTTCTCCCGTGAAAATAAAGTCCGCTCCCTGCTCTGCCATAAACCGGCCCGCTTCCTGCAGCATCAAAGCATGGCAGTCAATACAAGGATTCATCTGGCGGCCATATCCGTAAACCGGCTTCTTCAGCATTTCAAGATGCTTTTGACCAATATCGAGGACGTGGACAGGGATTCCCAGAGTGTTGCCCGCTTTGATACCGGGGGCGGCGCCAAAGAAATAGGTCACAAAGGTTACGCAGATTACTTCGACATCCTGTGCTTGCAGAATTTTTGCGGCGAGGGTGCTATCCAGCCCCCCGGAAAGGAGTCCAACGCCTTTGGCTTTGCTTCTCGTCATGGTCGCTTTTCACAGGCCTTATGAGTCCATAAATCATCATCTTTCACCACGAAATACACGAAACACACAAAAGACCAGAAGTGATTGTTTCGTGTATTTCGTGTGTTTCGTGGTTTGCAACAGGCTCAAAATGAGACCAGGTTATTCTGGGACGGCTCCTTGGTCTTGCTTCTGAAAGGCTGCCGGTGATGGCAAGAGGTGCTGTGGCTCTCCCAGGAGGAAGCTTCCCTGCTGGATCCAGCCTTTCAAGATGCCGGCGATTTCCTTGGCGCGGACGTGGCTCGAGAGCGGCGCCGTGGGAACCTCCTTGCCTTCGATCATAATCGACCCTGATTTCAGCTGTGCGTAGTTTACCTCGCAGATGGGCTCAGCCCGGGTAAAGCTGTAGTCTTTCACCTGGGTCACGATCTCTTCGTCCGAGATTCCCGTGTAAGCCGCCATTTCTTCATCAAGAATCGGAATAGGAACGCCAACCCCAACGGCAAGCGAGCACCCGTAGCCTTGCATGCTTACCCCCATCAACCACCGAGGCGACATCTCTTTCAGATTCCCCAGAACCATAAGCGTCCCCGCCGGCCCCATGGGCTCTCCGTTCGGCAGGCGGGCCACGTCGGGATTATGCTGGGACCCCTGCCATACGATGTAGCCCTGAGCGCCGCCAAGGAAGATGCGCGTACCCAGCCCTAAGGTGCGGTAAAGAGGATCGTTCAGAAGCGGGCTCATCTGCCCCGCAGTGGCAAAATTTGCATTTCCCATCCGGGGCTTGAGCGTTCCCATATAAGTGTAGATGGTCTTTTGTGAGACGTTAACCGCGCAGTTGTAGTTTTGGTAGGCATTCCGGGGATTGCACAAAACCGCGTACGGAAGATCCTGTAAGGTGACCGTCATCTCAACTCGGCGGTTAGGATAACAATCCGTCCCATAGGCCTCCGCTCTGAGCCGCACCGGTTTACCGCTGACCAGATCATGAAGGACATGCCCGCCGCCATATTCGAATGCGCCCGGGTGAATTTTGTTCAAAGGGT
>JADGQM010000479.1 GCA_017881795.1 Syntrophobacteraceae bacterium | reverse complement strand
GCCGGAGGCCCCGTTGGTGGTTGATCCGAAAAACGTCCTTTCAGCAGCTCGCCCACCCATCAGCACCAGCAGTTGCTCGACCAGCATTGCCTTGCTTGCAGGATCTGATCCTCGTCGGGCAGCAGCACCGTCGCACCCAGTGCCTGAATGAATGGAGGTCAAATGGGGACAGCCCGGAAGGTAAGGGAATCGGTGATCGAAACACCGGCATGAACAAATCCAAGTTTTTGGAACTTCTCGGGAAACCCAAGAATACCGAAGGAGTGACGTTCCATGCGGGAATTTCGCGCTAAAAAAACATGCCTGCCGCCGCGGCAAACATAAGCAAGGCTGTGAGCCCCACGCAGATTCGTGCGACCATTGAACTGGGCTGTTTCTTCATGAGCTTGGTGTCGGAAGCAACGAACAGGATTGCTGTCAGCAGGAAGGGCGCAAGGACACCGTTGATAATGGCGGTCCAGAACAAGGCTTTCACCGGATTCACTTTAAGAAAGTAAAGGGCCATCCCCGCGGCCATTGCTAAAACAAATACAGCATAGAAACGCCACGCAGCTTTCGGTTTTTCATTTAGCCCCTGCTTCCATGCGAAAGTCTCCGCAAACGCGTACGCCGCCGACCCGGCCAAAGTGGGAATTGAAAGCAAGCCAACCCCAACGATTCCGATTGTGTAAAGCGTGGCCGCAAAAGCGCCGGCCAGCGGTCGCAGAGCCTCCGCCGCTTGTTTGGACGTTTCGATGTTAGTGATACCGTGGCGGTACAACGTCAGGCCAGTCGTCAAAATAATAAAGTACATGACCAGGTTTGAGAAAAAGGTGCCGGCTCCCACATCCAGCGCCCGCGTGTTGATCGCTCCCTGGGATGCCCCCTCTCGCAAGCTGATGCGGTTCAATCCTTGCGCTTTCTCCTCCTCGACCTCCTGTGAAGCCTGCCAGACGAAGAGATAAGGGCTGATCGTCGTCCCCAGAATGGCCACCAGCATTTGAATCGCGTCGTGACCGCGTGGCAGTGAAGGAATGAACGTGTCGCGAGCGACAGAACTCCAGTCGGGCTTGATGATGAACCCGGTAATCACATACGCAAACAGTGCCAGGCAAAGCCATTTTAGGGTGCGAGCGATCTGCTGGTAATCGCATCTGACGCTCGTCACGGTGATAATCACCCCAAACAGAACCACGAAGAATCCTGCTTTCACACCGACAAGCATCTCCGCGGCATCGGCCATCCCAAGCAAGTCCGCCCCTATATTGATTGTGTTCGCAGCGAACAATGCCAGCGAGAAAGTTACGATGATCGGTTTCGGAAACCTCCTTCGCAGCGACTTCATCAGCCCCATGCCCGTTACCATCCCGATCCGGGCACACATCATTTGCACGGCCGCCATCAGCGGCCAGGTCAGCAACGCAGTCCACAACATGCCCGTGCCGAGCCTGGCGCCAGCCATCGAGTACGTCGCGATCCCGGAAGGGTCGTCATCGGCTGCGCCCGTGATAAGGCCCGGACCGAGTGCCGCAAAAAAACGCTTGGCAGGATTCTTCTTTGCCACGCTCATTTCCGGCTACTCTAGGCCCCTTTCCGTTTTCCCGACAGTTCTTAAATCAATTCGGCCGACGCCTCCGCCAAATCGTTTTGGCGGTCTGAGGCGGTTTTGGTATTCCGGTATGGATGGCACATCGAGGTCTGCGCAATAGCACCAACAGTTTGAAGGGAGAGCAGCGCTTTCAGAAGGCGACATGAATAGTGTCGTGAATGGTCGGCCGGGCCTTAAAGGCCGGGAGGTGGCCACCGAAAGCAAGGGCAATCCTCGGAGCAGAGTGGCAACCCTGGGGAGCCTTGGAGAGGTTTGCACCCGGCTCACCTTTTTTGAACCCAGCAAGTTGTCAATGATCATGAGAGAGCGGTGAACATGCCCCATTGGCTCCAATCTCTCCCAGCCGAAGCGTCGGATGCGAAGTGCACTTGCGGCCGAGAATTCTTTCCAGTCGTCACGGGAAACGACAAATTGCCTCGATTCCCCTACCAGCCCGGAAAGTCTGCGCCTGTGAACACATTGAGGCTGCCCCTTGGATATTGTCTCCGGAAGATCGGGTGACCAAAAAGGCAGGTGGCCGTGGCAGTTCCTCATGGTCTGGCTCTGGGTGGGCAGTTTCAGTTAACGGATTAGGGCAATCTTGGTTGTTGAGAGGTCCATATCGTCTGACCGTGGCTCTTGCGGCTGGTGATGAAACCGGCGATAGAGCGTGTTCAGGGTCTTTGAAGTGGCCGCCCCGTTGCCGTGGAGTTTGTCAGCAACGTGTATCAAGCCGGTGACTCGAAAGTGATCCAATGCAACGTCCGCGACATCACCGAACGCAAGAAGGCGGAACTCGTTTCGAACCGCCTGGCGGCGATTGTCGAGTCTTCGGACGACGCCATCATTGGCAAGGATCTGCACTCCATCATCACCAGTTGGAATCGAGGCGCGGAAAAGGTTTTCGGCTATACGGCCAGCGAAATGGTGGGGACTTCCATCATGCGGCTGATCCCAGCCGACCGGCAGGACGAGGAGGAGCACATTCTGAAGAAGATCAGGCGTGGCGAGAGTCTGGAGCGATTTGAGACGCACTGGCAAACCAAGGACGGACGGTTGATTAATATCTCGGTCACGATATCACCGATCAAGGATGCCACCGGCAAAGTCATCGGTGTATCGA
>JADGQM010000478.1 GCA_017881795.1 Syntrophobacteraceae bacterium | reverse complement strand
AGCACGAGACGGAAGACGAGCGGCACTTGGCCCGCCGCGCATCAGACGCTCCTCAAACGAAATGGCCAATACCTATATAGTTTTTGCCCAACAATAGTGCAGGTTTCCACGGAAATGGACACGCCCAGTCATTAAAATGGAGGTAGTCAAATTTCTGGTCTTTATCGAACCTCTGGAAGTTTTCTACCATTCCCCGGCTCATACTGTCGCAATACTCTACGATGTTTTTTCCCTGAGGCTGGCAGTAATGGTAGTTCACTGAACTGATCGTCTGGTCCTGTACCTGGCCACGGGTAAAGTAGTGGACTTCGTGGTTCATTGCCAGGGTCTCGGCGAGATCCGCATTTCGCGCCTCGCTGTTAACCGCCCGGTCGAGCAGCTTTTCATTTTGCCGCTCCAAAGCGTCAATCCGCCGCTCCGGGAAAGTACGACGGGCCGTTTCATCTTTCAGCCACTCCTCCAGCAAGGAACAGCGGGATTCCAAAGCGGCCATTGTCTCCCTGGCGTCTCCCAAAAATCGGCGCCAGTCCGGAACTTCAGCGGAGGAGTCGGGGTGTTCTTCTCCGTTCGTTACCAAGGTCCAGCACTTCTGGAGGGAACCCGACCCGGCCCCAGTCGGTTGCGATGCAGCAGAAGCAAGCCTACGTTTCAACACAGGGCCGTCGGCCTCACGATTGAGGACGCCCGGGGCCTCAAGAGGCGCTGCCGCAGCCTTCCCGTAGCCATATCTCACCGCGCCCTTGGCCGTTCGTAAGGCGGGAATCGATTTGGCCCCCGAGGCGAAGGCCAGAGCAAGATCTCGCCAATCCCGAATTTCGTCCTCTTTGCTTGCGCCGGCAAGCCTCCGGTAAGGCGTGATATTCGAGAGCAGCGCAATGGGGTGGGCCATAGAAAGGTATTGCCCTGGGGCGACTTTCTCCGGTATCAGGCCACTTGTGGGAGAGCCGTCCCTGGTGAACAGCAAAGCGTTCTGCGCGCACCAGAACACCATTTTCTCGTCAAGCCAGACATCTCTGCGAAAGAGGTCATGGACACTGTACCCCAGTCTCCTAAAGAGCAAGGCCCAAAACTCGGGCCATTGCTCGTTGATGTGCCCCTTGCCGCCCTGATAGGGAACTGCCGCCGAGAATAGAATGGCATCGCTGAGCGCTGTGAGATCTCGAACGAAGCGCTCGGAGTCCCTGAAAGGCAGGTGCTCGGCGACCTCGAGGCAGATGCACAGGTCAAATCGCTCCCGGAGCTCCAACGGCTGCCGAAGGTCAGTCACTCGGAATGCATCGGGAGGGATGACAAGCTGGTCTCGACCCACGCATCCGTCGTCCAAACCGACAATATGCTGTGTGCCTAGCTCCAGCGCTGCCCGCAACCAGGTCCCGCGTGCGCAACCGACATCAACAACATTCGCAGGGTGCAGGTGCTTGAAGAGCATACCGAGGATGACCTCCGCCGACTCTGAACTCCCCGCCTCTTGGATATCCGAAAAGGCGCTATCGTAAAGTTCGTGATGCATGGAAATCCCGATCACTCCTTTCCTACCGTTAAGCACTGCGCCTGACAACCCCCTGGCAGCTCAACGGTTCTTTTTGAGCCAGATGTTTTGGCCCCATCCCAGCGAGGAAAAATCCCGGAGGAACTCTTCACGGCGGAAGCGCAGCTGAAAATCGTGGAAGAATATAATCTGAAACGTATTATTATACTGCAGGAATGCGCGAAGGGTATACGCCTCGTTCCAGGCATACCCCTCGTAGATCCATTCCTTGGGATACTCAAAGGGATAAAAAATATCATGGAAGTGTACGACCACACCCCGTTGCAAATGAGGCAAGATCTTGAACAGGATATAATTAACATCGCTGTTGATTTTTGAGATGTGGGTCGAATCGACGAAAAGGATATCGCCGGCCTGGAGCTCGGAGAATCGCTCAAGATTTACATCCTGCAGCCGCGATTCGATGATTTCAATACGATCTATGTCGTCATGCCTGATCAACGAGTAGAAACGCTCCGGAAAGGGCTCGATAAACGTGCAGCTCACCGCATAGTTGAAGAATGACTCGTTGACGTCAAGAGTGAAACACGACGAATAGCCCGACCCAATCTCAATGATCCGCTTGGGATTGAAGTGTCGCATCATGAAGTAAATGACACTGCCCTCGGTTCCGCAGTACATGGGGTTTTCAAAACGGGACCGGAGCGCTGGACTCTGCTCGATACCAAAGGGCTGCTCCCGCGTGAACGGCTTGAAGGACTCAAGCAGGTCGAGCTGGCCTTTCTCATTCAAATCGATGCCAGGGAGCGTCGGGTCGATGCAGCCGTTGAATATGAGATGTTCTTCCTTGCGGACTTCTTCAATCGAAGGAACCGGGGAGTAGTAATGCCCAGCAGGAAACTTCATTAGCCCGCGAGCGGTTTCCTCTTTGAGTTGTTTGTGTTCCTGATAGAGCTGGGCATACTCCTGGCTGACTGTCTGGTATTTGTCTTTGAGCTGCCGGCATTCTGCTCTTATCTGCTCGCACTCACGGAGAACTTCCTGGCACCGTGACTGCAACAGGTCACGTTCTTCGAATAATCGCCGAACCACAGGCACCTTTTGAACCAATTGCTTTGATGCGGGTCGCAAAACCTGCTCCAGTTGTTCAATCAGTTTCCACATGCTCACCTCTTTGCGCAGGCTGTGCATCGCACGGTCTGTTTTCCATTCCA
>JADGQM010000477.1 GCA_017881795.1 Syntrophobacteraceae bacterium | reverse complement strand
TGATGTGGGAAAGCAAATGGTTCATTGTGCAATTCGCGCTGGATTAGGGTCAAACACAAAGGTTCACGGTGTTGGCGATGGCGCCCCATGGATTGCCGATCAGGTCAATATGGTATTTGGTCTTCAGGGGAGCTATTTGATTGATTTCTATCACCTGTGCGAATACCTGGCAGCGGCTGGCGGCACATGCGCACCAGATACAAAGGAATCATGGTTGGAACGACAAAAAGAGCTCATGAAAACCAATCGCACCTCAGAGGTTTTGGAAGGTTTGAGCCTGCATCTGGAGCCTGAGACTGTGCCTGAGAAAAACGCTCCTGTCAGGGCGTGCTATCGTTACATTTCAAATCGAGATGGGCAATTCGACTATCAAGGCGCACTGGAAGCTGGGCTACCCATAGGGTCGGGCGAGATTGAAAGTGGCCACCGCTATGTCATTCAAGATCGGCTAAAACGTCCCGGAGCTTGGTGGAAACCAGAGAATGCAGAAAACATGTTGGCCCTGAGAGTGCTGCGAGCCAACAATGACTGGAACTCCTACTGGGACACACTCTGGCAGCAAGCTGCCTGACCAACTTTCGAGTAGGCAGGAACCTCCCAGGGCTGCAGGAAGATGTTTGTTTTCTCTGTTTCCGCCTGCTTTCGCGACGGTGCCACAACATCTCTTCCATACCACGGTTGTTTTCCTGCCCCTCACAGAACCGTACAAGCAGCTTTCCCACATACGGCTCCTCGGTGCGCCATTCAGGACGCCGCTCTACGACACGGGTTGAGGTCTACGCGGGTCCCCGCTCGGGGCCATCTCACCCAAGCTAATGCCTGGTTGAACCCTTCCCAGGTGTAGGCCTTACGCTGGCTCTTGCGGTTGAGCCATTTGTACAGAATGCGGGTCGTGCGATATACAAAGAAACTGCACCTTTCCGAGTTGTCCGTTATGGCGTAGTAGCTCAGATGGCCGATCACGCGACTCCGTGCCGCTCTGAGCATTTCCCCTTTCCTCAGTACATGTCGGGCCTTCCTTGCCCAGTCCGTGAACTTTCTCAGGCTGGCTGACAGCTTCTTGCGACTGGTGCGACGTTTCACCTTGAAGTATCCCTCCTTGGTCTTCCCGCAGTAATGCGTAAATCCCAGAAATGTGAACTCCTCCGGTTTCTCGCCTCGCCTGCGCGCGCTATCACGGGCAAATCTACCAAACTCGATGCTTCGGGTCTTCTCTTCCGCCAGTTGCAGCCCGAATCCTTCAATTCGAACTCCAAGACTCTTTCGAAACCCCTCCGCCTCGTCTTTGTACTGAAAGCAGGCCACAAAATCATCGGCATAGCGACAATAGTACGCCTCGCCGCGACACTGCCCGCTCACCCGCCGGCTGAACCATAGGTCCAGCACATAATGCAGGTAGATGTTCGACAGCAGCGGTGAAAGAATGGAGCCCTGCGGGGTCCCCTTCTCCGTTGCATGGACCAGGCCGTCTTCCATGATGCCGCTTTTGAGCATCCGGACGATCAACCTTATCACCCGTTCGTCGCCGATCCGATGCCGCAAAAATTTGACCATCCATTCATGGTGGACCGTGTCGAAAAATCCTCGGATATCGGCCTCAACCACAAAGTTGACCTTTTCCTGCTGTATCGTCCGGCCAAGCGCATCCAAGCACTGGTGCTGGCTGCGCCCGGGTCGATACCCATAGCTGCTGTCCTCGAATACGGCCTCGTAGATCGGCTCCAGGGCGCATTTGGTCGCTTCCTCTACGATCTTGTCCTCAAGAGAGCTGATTCCTAGCGGCCTGCCCTTCTCGCTGCCCGGCTTCGGTATGTAACTCCGCCTCTTCGGCTGCGGTCGATATCCCATCCGCTTGAGCCTCTCAGACAGGTCCCGAAGGTTTTCTTCGAGGTTCTCTCCGTATTCTTTCTTCGTCACGCCGTCCACCCCGGTCGCCTTCCTGCCATCCAGTGTGTCGTAACAGGCCCGCAGGTTATCCTCATCACAGATGTGATGATAGAGGCTGGTAAATACCAGACCCGGCTCCTTGCGCGCCTTCTCCCCTATCCGTGTCAGATCCGTTGCCACTGCGTTTCCACTCCTTGCATAGTGTCAGTGTTGCTCCTTTCACGGTCAACGTACCGTGGGGGCCTTCGCTCAGCGGGGATTAGCCGCTTCTTCGCTACGCCATTGCGGCTCTCCGGCCCCCATCACTCGCGACGCGGCCATTTCTTGCCCTCTTTCTACATTGGACAAGATACTCGGGTACTTCCATTGCGATTGATTCCCCAAGAGCTCCTTGTTCGTCGCTCGCCTGGTTGTTTGCCTGTCGTTGCATGGCTCGATGCTGTCTTAGACCCCGGGGTGTCGGCTTCGCACTCGTCTTTTGCGTGCTAACCGCATGGCCTGCGCCCAGTGGGAAGGGATCGGCACGGTCCCAATATTCATCATTCTCGGGGCTATGTGTCAGATTCAGGACTCCATCCTTCACCTCGCCATACTCGCTTATCTATCCTCCGGCTTGCACCTTCGGACATTACACTACCGGGCGGCTGACTGGGCCTTACCCGGGTGGGCCTGTGGCCTTCGGCTCACTTCCCCCTCAACAGGCAACCATTGCCAGGTTGTCCCCACTTTTGAGTGTACCCGCTGGCCATTGCATCATTCTGCAAGTGATGTATGATATAGTTTTGGAGAACATTTTGTGGGAGACATCAAACACAGGACG